>JBEBJW010001492.1:0-2124 GCA_040079715.1 Myxococcota bacterium
CGGGATCGCGATCGGCTCGGTGGTCGCGTCGGAGGACCTGCTGGTGCCGCAGGCCGTCGGGACCGACATCAACTGCGGGATGCGCCTGCACACCGTCGGGGTGACGCTCGACCGGTTCCTGGCGCACCGCGACGCGATCGTCGCCCGGCTGACCGGCGACTACCTGCTCGGCACCCGCGACATCGTCCTCGGCGCGCCGTCGGTCCGGGCGATGTTCGACGGCGGGCTGCCCGACTGGGTCGACGCGGTGCGCCGGGATCCGCGCGGGACCCTCGCCCGGACCGATCTGGCGGCGATCGCCGGCGAGAACCACCGGGTGTACGCCGCCGGCGCGCTGCCGGGCGACGCCCGGTGGGCCCCGGAGACGCTGGTGACCGGGGACCAGCCGAAGCGCGACGACGGCCTCGCGACGATCGGGCGCGGCAACCACTTCGTCGAGGTCCAGGTGGTCGACGCGATCGTCGATCGGCACCTGGCGTTCGATCACGGTCTGCGGCGGGGCGAGCTCGCGCTGATGGTCCACAGCGGCAGCCGGAAGGTCGGCAAGGTGGTCGGGTCGGCGTGGGCGGCCCGGGCGCGGGAGGCGTGGCCCGCGGGGGTCCGCCACCCGCCGTCGGGGATCTGGCCGCTGTCGTGGACCGCCGACCCGGCGCTGTGCGCGGCGTACCTCGCGGCCGAGGCGACGGCGGCGAACTACGCGTTCGTGAACCGGGCGTTGCTGGCGGAGCTGTTCCGGGTCCGGCTGCGGGAGGTGCTCGGGGACGTGGACGCGCCGCTGGTCGCGGACGTGCCGCACAACCTGACGTTCCTCGAGGACGGGCGGTACGTCGCGCGGAAGGGCGCTTGCCCGGCCCACGACGGCCAGTTGGTGCTGATCCCGGGCTCGATGGGGGCGCCGTCGTTCGTGGCGGTCGGGCGCGGCGACCGGCGGTTCCTCCAGAGCGCGTCCCACGGCGCCGGCCGGGCGGTCCGGCGGCAGGAGATGCGCGGGGACCGCGGGCCGCTCGGGCTCGACGGGGTGGACTGCGTGACCCTGCGGGACGAGCGGCGGGTCGAGGAGGCCCCGGCGGCGTACAAGCCGGTCCAGGACGTGATCGACGCCCAGGTCGCCGCCGGGACGATCGCGGTGGTCGCGGTGCTCCGGCCGGTGCTGACGTTCAAGGCCTGATCGGCACGACGGGGCCGACAACCTCGGTTAGACGCCGCCGCGGGGGGGTTCGATGGTCGAGGCGATCCGACGGGCGCCGTACGCGGGGCTGGTGGTGGCGGCGGTCAGCGCGTCGTGGTTCGGCCTGCGGTGGTTCACCCCGTGGGTCCAGCGGGTCACCGGGTTCGCGGATCGGGTGACGGACCCGGACCTCCAGCAGATCCTCGGCCACTGGGTGTTCTGGCAGCTCCCGGCGGTCGTGCTCTGCGCCGTGGTGTGGGCGGCGGGGCAGCGGTTCGGGCTGCTCCCGCGGTTCACGGCCCTGTTCGGCGCGGGCGGGTCGTGGCGGCGGGTGCTGACCGCGGGCGCCGCCGCGTCGGTGGTGCTGCTCGCCGCGACCCTCGCGATCGGGGCGGCGGCCGGCGGGCGGTTCGGGTTCCACCCGTACGCGCCGAAGATGGTCGGGGACCTCGCGTCGAACCTGTACGAGGAGTTCGTGAACCGGGGCCTCGTGTTCTGCGCCCTGTACGGCGTGGTCGCCGCGCGGCCGTTCGGGCTGGCCCGGGACCCGACGTTCGAGGCGACCCGCCTCCACCGGGCGGCGATCCTCGTCGCGACGGTCGGGTCGTGCGCGCTGTTCGCGGCGGGCCACGGGCAGTACCCGGTCCCGCTCCGGGTGGTGCTCGGGGTGCTGTCGGTCGCGTTCGTCTGGCCGTTCGTGGTCGCGCGGTCGCTGTGGGCGCCGTGGATCCCCCACACGGTGGTCGACGTGATCGCCGACTCGATCCTGGTGCTGTGACGGCCTGACCGCGGTCGCCCGCGCGAGGGACGCGGAGGGCGCCGCAGGCGGTCCGGCGCAGCCGGACGGAGGGGCCGCCGGAGGAGACCCCGCAGCGCGCGGCGTCCGGCGCGGAGCGCTCGCGCGGAGCGTCGGCGCTGGCGCGCGAGGAGGCTCCGGAGGAGGATCGGCCCCGACC
>JBEBJW010001493.1:0-2119 GCA_040079715.1 Myxococcota bacterium
CCGAGGATCGAGGATTTTCGGCCGTCGATGCCGCCGGAGCGTCCGGCTCCCGCTCCCCCGAGGGTCGCCCCGGCACTCCTCCTTCCCCCCGATGGCCGTGCCCGGAGCCGCGCCTCCTGCCGCTCGCCGGAGCCCCGAGGCCGAGATGCGCGGCGCACGCCACGAGCGCAGTCACGGCACCCGGCGGTTCGTCCGTCGACCACCCCGCCGATCGGGCGCCCGCGGCATCCAGCTCCGTTCCGCGCCGCTGATCCGCTCGTGGACCTGGGCCGGAGACCTCCGCGACGGTGGCACCTGGTGGTTCCCCGTCGACCACCCCGCCGATCGGGCGCCCGCGGCATCCAGCTCCGTTCCGCGCCGCTGATCCGCTCGTGGACCTGGGCCGGAGCTCCGCGCCAGCGGCTCGACCTGTGGATCGACGGGATGCGGTGCCGTTGCTCGCTCGGTGGCGGACGACGGGACGCCACCCGGAGCTCAGCGCTGGCGGCTCGACCCTGTGGATCCCCAGACCAGCCTCGGGTCGAGCGCGCCGCCGACCCGCGTCGCGAGCTCGGTGCAACGCCCAGAAGTCGATCCCGGATCCCGTGGGGATGCGGGGGGGGATCAACGGAGGATTGTCTAGCTTTACGCCGTCGACCATGATCCGCATCCCGTGGGCCCCGATGCGGGGGCGAGGGGGAATCAACGGAGAATTGTCGAGCTTCGACGTCGTCGACCAGGATCCGCATCCGTGGGTTCGAACCGAGACCTACCGGGTCGCGCGGCCCTGGCGGAGCCCGTGGCACGGATCGCCGTCACCGGTGCGCGGGGTGAACCAGAGCCAGGTGGCGACCGCGTCGTAGTCCCGCGGGTCGACGAGCCCGTCGCGGACCTCGACGAACTGCACGGTGACGGCGCCCGCGACGTATATCGGCACGCCGCGATCGGTCCGGGTGTGGCCGGCCCCCGCGACCAGGACCGTCCCGGGACCGGCCTCGCCGATCGCCCGGGCCATCCACGCGTCCTTGAGGACCTGCGCGGTCACCATCTGCGCGACCAGCGACGGCGGGGCGGCGCCGCAGTGGACCTCCTCGATCTCGTCGGCGAGCGACGCCTGCTGGGCCTCGGACAGCCCGGGCTCGAGCGCCAGCCCGACGAGCGCCTCCGCCGGCAACGCCGCGAACCCGCCCGCCATCGCCGCCTTCACCTCGTCGCGGGTCGGGTGGGCCGCGATCACCCGCGCCCCGGCGCCGTACACCGCGTCGAACACCGGCCGGTACAGGTCGAACGCCGGCCACCCGCTGTCCGCCCACCCGACCGCGGCCGCGAGCGCGTCGGCGTCGGTCGGCCCGTCGACGGGATCGGCGTGATCGAGCATCTCGAACCCGACCGCCGGCGGGTGGAGCGCGGTGATCAGCCGGGCCTGCAGCCGGTGATGGTCCGGGTTGTCGTGCCGCTCGCCGAGCAGCGGGTGCGCGGCCTGCGCGAGGGCAGCGACCAGCGCGTCCTCGGTCACGAACCCCTGGGCCGCCGGGTCCCAGATCCGCCCGACCAGCGGGTGATCGACCGCGACCGGCGCCGACCACGGGCCCCCGACCGGCGCGGGACCGTCCGGGATCGGGGACGGGAGCGGCGCCTTCGGCCCACACGCGATCAACGCGGCGATCGCAACCACCCGGACCTCCCGCCCTGCCCTACCGTCGGCGGACCGGTTAGTCGACCGGGCCGGAGGGGACGTGGCCGACGTGCAGGTCAAGCGCGGGACCGTGACGAACGGGAAGATCGAGCGGTTGGTGGTCGGGTTCGACCGGCTGCCGGACCGGGTGATCGACCGCGACACGGCCGTCCGCTGGATGACCGACGGCCACAGCTTCGTGCCGGTGCGCGACGGGATCCGGTTGCCGGCGCTGCAGCTCGTGCAGCTCGAGGGCGACGGGACGACGGTCGCGATCCGGACCGACAACGCGCCGGTCGACGAAGATCGGCTCCCGCCGCTGCCCACCGCGTGAACCTCCCACGACGCCCCCGGAGTGGTGCACACTGCGCTCCATGATCTGGACGTTCCTGCTCGGGTGCCCCAAAGCGCCGCTTCCGATCGTCGTCGACTGGACCGAGGCGCCGCACCTGCCCGCCCCCACCG
>JBEBJW010001494.1:0-2119 GCA_040079715.1 Myxococcota bacterium
TGGTCCACCTGTTGCCACTGCACCCGCGCCTGCCGCTGCCACCGCGCCTGAACGGTGATCTCGCCCATGCCGCCGGGCGGCGCGGTGATCTTGAACCGGTGAAAGCCTTCGGTCTCCTCGAAGGGCATCGCGAATGCGGTGTTGAGCGTGCGCGTGTGATCGCGGGGCATCTCGATCACCACGTCGACCGGCTCCTGGTGGTCGCTCTCCACGCGGAAGACGTGGTCGGTCTCCTCGCGGAACTCCTCCACCAGCACGCCGCGGACGATCTGAACGCTGGTGAAGACGGTCCGGCTCTGGGCGCGGCCGGTGCAGTGCACCGAGAGGTCCTTGGCGAAGCCGAGGCGCACCTTGGCCTTGCGGGCGCTATAGGGCACCATCGACTCCCCGGCGTACACGTCGCCGTCGTAGATGACCGCCGGGCCTTCCTCGAGGACCACGCCGGTGTCGTCGCCCCCCGGCGTCGCGCCGCCGGCCGCCGCCAGCGCCGCCCCGATCGCCCACAGCCCGACCTGGGTGTACCGCTCGAGCCGGCTCGCGCGCGGCGGGGCGTCCGACCACACGGTCGCGAGGAGCGTCCCCGGCGGCAGCGCCACCTCGACCAGCGGCCCCCGGGTCACCCCTGCCGGCGCGTCCGGGTCCTGCCGGGAGCCAGCGGGGTCGGCGGGGACCGGCTCCGCGGACGATCCCGGGCGGCGGAGCACCGCGGCCGCGTTGATCCCGCCGAACGCCGACGACGTCACGACCGCGACCGCCGGGGGCTCACCCGGGCCCTCCCGGAACCCCCACGGCAGTTCGGGGTCGACGTCGGCGATCGGGCGGGGCCGCCGCCCGGAGGCCAGCGCGTGGACCGCGATCGCGCACTCGACCGCGCCCGCCGCGCCGAGCAGGTGCCCGATCACCGCCTTGACCCCGTACACGTGGGGACCTCCCCCCGGGCGCGGATCCGGCCCGAACACCGTGTGGAGCGCGTGGGCCTCCATCGCGTCGTTGAACCGGGTGCCGGTGCCGTGGACCGACACGAGCCCGACCGCGGCCGGCGCCACCGCCGCCTCGCCGAGCGCCTCGCGGATCGCCTGGGCGACGCCGCGGCCCTCGCGGTGGGGGGCGGTCATGTGGCGCGCGTCGCACGACAGGCCGGTCCCGACGAGCTCGGCCAGGATCTCGGCCCCGCGCGCCACCGCGTGGTCCCACCGCTCGAGCACCAGGGCCCCGGCGCCCTCCCCGAGCACCAGCCCGTCGCGATCGGCCCGGAACGGGTGGGGGACCGTCGCGCTCAGCGCCCCGAGCCCCGCGAACCCGGCGTGGACGAACAGCGACAGCGCGTCGACCCCGGCGGCGACGACCACCGGCGCCCCGTCGTCGATCCACCCCGCCCCGACCGCGAGGGCCGCGGTCCCCGACGCGCAGGCGACCGACAGCGTCGCCGCCCGACCCCGCAGCCCGAGCGCGTCCGCCACCGCCCGCGTCGGGTCGTCGCGACCGATCCCGCGCGGATCCCCGGTCCCGCCGTCGAGGATCGCCCGGTGCCACCGCTCCCACGGGCCGCACCGCCCGCCGGACGCGGTCCCGACCACCAGCGCGACCGGGTCCGGGCTCGGCGCGAGGGCGGCGTCGGCCAGCGCGTCGGCCACCACCCGCTGCAGGAGCGCCTCGGCCGGACGGATCCGATCGAGCCCGGCGACGATCCCGGCCCGCGGGTTGGTCAGCCCGGCGACCGGATACGGCGGCTCGCCGGACAGCGCGGGCGCGCCGGCGTCCAGCCGATCGAGGATCGCCGCCGGTCCGGTCCCGGCCGCGCTCCACACCCCGACGCCGGTGATCGCGATCCTCACCCGACCAGCTCGCCGACGGTGATCGCGCGCAGTCCGCGGCCGGCGAGGTCCGTCAGCACGTCCGGCAGGACCCGGGCGGCCGGGCGGTCCGGGCGACCGGGGAGGGGCTCGTGGAGGAGCGCGATGTCGCCGGGGCCGATCCGGCGGCACCGGGCGCGGAGCGTCGCGTCGTCGAGCGCCACGCCGTCTCGCGGGCGGACCGAGCACCACACGGTGACCATCTCCGCCAGCTCGACCGCCGCGGCGAGCCGGGGGCTGCTCGCGCCGAACGGGGGACGGAACCA
>JBEBJW010001495.1:0-2118 GCA_040079715.1 Myxococcota bacterium
CGGGTCACCGTCGGCGCGAGGGCCCGGCCGTTCCTCGAGCGGGACCCGGACAACACCCGGTCCGAGTTCAAGCGGCTGATGGGCAGCGGCGCCACGCTGTCGTTCGCCGCGGCCGGGGCGTCCCGCCGTCCGGAGGAGCTCGCGGCCGAGGTCCTGCGGTCCGTGCGGCAGGACGTGACCGAGCTGATGGGGTTCGCGCCCGCGCGCGCGGTGCTGACGGTCCCGGCGCTGTTCGAGCTGCCGCAGGCGTCGGCGACCAGCGAGGCGGCGCGGCTCGCGGGGTTCGACCAGATCGAGCTGCTCCAGGAGCCGGTCGCGTCGGCGCTGGCGGCCGGCTGGTCCGCGTCCGACGACGCCGGCGGGTCGTGGCTCGTGTACGACCTCGGCGGGGGCACGTTCGACGTGTCGCTGCTCGAGACCCGCGAGGGCCTGCTCCGGGTGGTCGGCCACGACGGCGACAACTTCCTCGGCGGGCGGGACATCGATCTGGCGCTGGTCGGGTGGGCGCTCGACCGGCTCGCGGCCGACGGGCACCCGATCGATCGGGCGGACCCGGCCAACGCGGGCCCCCTCCGGGTGCTGCGGGCGGCGGCCGAGCAGGTCAAGATCGACCTCACCCGTCGACCGGAGGCCGATCTGGTGCTGCCGGGGCTGTTCCCGGGGGTGGACGTGGAGCTGACGGTCGACCGCGGCACGCTCGAGGTGTTCGTCGGCGCGGTGGTCGATCGGTCGATCGCGGTGTGCCGCCGGCTCCTCGGCACCCACGGGCTCGCGGCGGACGACCTGCGGAAGGTGGTGCTGGTCGGGGGGCCGACGGTGATCCCGGTGCTGCGGGAGCGCCTCCACCGGGCGCTCGGGGTGCCGTTCGCCGAGGGCCTCGACCCGATGGCGCTGGTCGCCCACGGGGCCGCGCTGTTCGCCGCCACCGCCGGCCTCGACGCCCGACCGACGCCGAAGCCCGTCGCCGACGCCGCGCCGGTCCGCCGCCTGTGGCTGCAGTTCCCGGCGATGACCGCCGACACCTCTCCGTTCGTCGCCGGACGCCTGCTCGAGGGTCCGGGGCGAGCGCCGGCCGAGGTCCGGTTCGTCCGCTCCGACGGCCCGTCGACCGACTGGGTGCGGCTCGGCGCCGATGGCGGGCTGGTCGCGATGCTCGACCTCGCCCCCCGCAAGGCGAACGCGTTCCGGGTCGAGGGGCGCGACGCCGCAGGGACGCCGGTGGCGCTCGAGCCGCCGTCGATCACCGTCGTGCACGGGGTGTCGGTGTCGGAGCCGCCCCTGTCGCGGTCGATCGGGGTCGCGCTCGCCGACGACTGGGTCCAGGTCTACCTCCCGCGCGGCACCCCCCTGCCGGCCAAGCGGACGTTCGTGCACCGGACGGTGTCCGCCGCCGCCGCGACCGACGGGGAGGAGGTGGCGATCCCGATCGTCCAGGGCGAGGTCCCGCAGGCCCACCTGTGCCGGCTGGTCGGCAAGCTGGTGATCCCCGGGTCCCACCTCGGGGAGCCGCTGCCCGCCGGATCCGAGATCGAGGTCACCCTCGAGGTCGATCGCGGCGGCAAGCTGTCGGCGCGGGCGCTCGTCACCCGGCTCGACCGGTGGTTCGAGGAGGTCGCGCACCTCCGGATCCCGGACGCGGATCCGGCGCTGATGGAGAGCCAGCTCCGGGTCCTCCGGGCGCGGCTCGCGGACGCCCGCGGTCGGTCGGACCTCGACCCGAAGGTCACCGACCGGCTGCTCGACGTGGACTGGGCGCTGCAGGACGTGGACCAGGCGCTGCTGTCCGCCCGCGCCGGCGACGAGGACGCCGGACAGAAGGCGCGCCGGCTGCTGATCGACGCCGAGTCCGTCCTGTCGGAGGTCGAAGACGCCGCGGCGTGGCCCGAGATCGACCAGCGGGCCACCCGGACGCTCGTGTGGGCGGCCCAGTGGGTGTCGCAGCTCGGGACGCCGCAGGAGCTGCGGATGCTGACCGAGACCCAGGCAGCGGTGGAGCGGGCCCGGGCGAAGCACAACGCCGCGGACGTCGAGCGCCACCTGACCGTCGCCCGCCAGCTCCGGAGCGCGGCGTACTACCGGCACCCCGAGGCGTGGCGGTGGGACTTCGAGGCTGCCGCG
>JBEBJW010001496.1:0-2109 GCA_040079715.1 Myxococcota bacterium
CTCCTGCCGTCGTGCTCGACGCGGTACGCCATCACGCCGCCCGGGTGGTTGCCCTTCGCGACGCGGACGGTGGCCTCGCCGACGTCGAAGGTCTCGCCCCGCTGATCGACGACGCCGCTGCGCGGGTCGAGGCCGACCCGGGCGCGGCCGAGCGGGTGGCGCGGTTCTTGGAGGAGACGGACGACGAGGACGAGCGCCGCTACGCCGCGAACGCGCTGCGGAGCCTGGGCGGGCGGGTGGCGGACGAACACCGGGGCATGCTCGACGCAGCGGTCGAGCCGGACCTCCACCGCGAGTAGAGTTCAAGATCACCTCCGCGCGTCTCGCGCTCCTGGCCACCTCCCGTCGGGTTCTCCCCACCCGATCCTCGCAGCCGCGTCGTGCTGCACGCCGACGACCTCGCCGCGTTCGGAGCCTCCGCGACCGCCCAGCTCGACGCGGACCGCGCCCGCTGGCCGACGCGGCGCGCGACCCGGTCGTCGCGCCGCGCGGTGGCCTCAGGGCGCGCAGACGCCGGCGCCGAGGTCCACCGACAGGTAGATCCGCGACCGACCGACGCCCGGTCGAGCCCCGGCTCGAGCCGGCGCCCCGACCGCCAGATCCGGCAGCCGGTGGAGGTCGCCGCCCGCCGCGACCGTGGCGCCGAACCCACCGCACGGGTCGATGTACGACACGAGTGCACGGCGGGGGCACCCGGAGCGCCTCGGTCACGTCGTCCACGGCGTCGGCCCCCCGCCGGTCACCTCGCCTTCGGCGAGCGCCAGGAGCGCCGCCGCGACGGTCAGCGGCTCGGCGAGCCCGGGTGGGTCCGGACCGGTCCGGTCGACGGGGTCGACCCCGGCGTCGAGGCCGGCGGCGTCGAGGCCGGCGAGCTGGTCGCGCAGCAGGTCCGCGTCGAGGAGGGCGTCCTGGCGCTCGAACCCCGTCGAGGTCGAGGGTGACGGGCCGGCCGTCGGCGTCGTACAGGATCCGTGTCCGGCGGACGCGAGATCCCGGCGACGGTGAGTGAGGCGACCGTCGGCTGCGCTACGCTCGCGCATCTGGTCACCCGGCGAGTGCGGGCTGACGTTCCCCGTGTGAAGCTGTCGACCCGAACGAGGAGTGAACGTGGATGAGACCGCCTGGCCCGAGTACCTCGCGGTGGAGGAGACTCCGATCGGGCTGCTCGCGCTGCGTCGGCGCCCGCTGCCGTCCCAGCCCGGCACCCTGGTGACCGAGATCACGCTCGATCACCGGTTCCTGATGTCGAGCCACACCGCGCAGTCCGAGCGGCAGCTGGCGGAGCTCGCGATCGAGCTGCACGGCGGGACCGACCTCGACGTGCTCGTCGGCGGCCTCGGCCTCGGCCACACCGCCCACGCCGCGCTCGCCACGGGGCGCGCCGCGCGGGTGGAGGTCGTCGAGCTTCTGCCGGCGGTGGTCGGCTGGCTCACGGGAGGCCTCGTGCCGCTGGCCGACGCGTTGAACGCCGACTCGCGCCTGTCGGTGGTCCTGGGCGACGTCCACGCCCGCCTCGCCGGCCCGCCCGCCCGCCTGTACGACGTCATCCTGATCGATGTCGACCACTCCCCCGACGATCCACTCGGGACCTGGCCGAACATGTTCTATTCGGTGCCCGGGCTGATCCGGACCCGGATGCACCTGGCGCCGGGTGGGGTGCTCGCGGTGTGGTCGGGGTCGCCGAGCGTGACGTTCGTGGAGGACCTCACCCGGGTCTTCGCCGAGGTCATGCCGGTGCCCATCGCGTTCCGGAACGCGATCGACGACGTCGAGGAGACGAACCTGGTGTTCCTGGCTCGCTGGCCCCGGTGACCGACCCGAGCGCGGAACCTCCGCTTCGAAGCCGCCTGGAGGCGCCCCCGGGTGGTCCCGAACCACCACTGAACCGTCCACCGCACGATCGCCCCACCTGCGCGGCCGGGTCCTCGAGATCGGCCCGGGACTGTTGCCCGCTCGCACCCACGTGGCTCGGGGCGTCTCCGCAGATCGCTTCCGAGCTCCGCCGCACCGGCCGCTGACCCGGGCGACGTGAGCGCCGCTCCCGAAGGGCGATCCGGTCGCTCCGACGGGGCGCCGGCGCCGAGGACCGACCGCCGAACCGCGCCCGCT
>JBEBJW010001497.1:0-2106 GCA_040079715.1 Myxococcota bacterium
GTCGTCGACGTCGTTCAGCGGCTCGGGCGCGACCAGCCGCGGGTCGGCGATCAGCACGATGCTCACGACCGAGGTGATCGAGGTGATGCCGAACGGCAACCTCCGGCTGTGGGGCTACAAGAAGGTCCGGGTGAACCGCGAGACCCAGTACGTGGTGATCACCGGGGTGGTCCGCCCGCGCGACATCCAGATGGACAACACCGTGGTGTCGGACCGCCTGTCGGAGGCCGAGTTCGAGATCACCGGGACCGGGGTGGTGGCGGACAAGCAGGGCCCCGGCGTGCTGTCGCGGGTGCTCGACGCGCTGGGGCCGTTCTGACGCTTCAGCTCCGGGCGCGGCGACGGCCGGCCCGGGGCGGCGGTCGGCGGCGGCGGGTCCCGGACCGGAGCGCGAGCACGTCCGCGGCGGCGTCGACGCCCGACTGGGCCGCGCCGTTCATGTACCCCTGGAACACGTACGACGTGTGCTCGCCGGCGAACAGCAGCGTGCCGACCGGCTCGCCCTCGGCGCCGCCGATCCCGGTCCACTGGCCGACCCGGTAGCAGCTGTACGACCCGCCGACCCACGGATCGTCGGCCCAGGTCGCCCGGATCGCGTCGCCGGAGACCAGCGCGGCCGAACCCGGCCACAGGACGTCGAGGGTGGCGACCAGCTCCTGGCCGCGGTCCGCCGTCGACCCGGCCCCGACCGCGAGCCCCGCGTCCCCCCCGCGGAACGTCGCGAACGCGCCGGCGTCGAGCCCCTGGACCATCGTGGCGTCCCACCCCTCCTGGAACGCCTCGGTGATCGCGAGCCCGCTGTCGCCCGCGTCGCGCCAGAACCGGCGGCCGTACGGCACCACCAGCTTCGCGTTCGTGCCGTACCCGAGGGTGTCGAGGCACGCCCGCTTCACCGGTGACAGCGCGGCGTCGAGCGGGATCCCGCGGAGCACGGTGAACGGGAGCGTGCACACGACGATGTCCGCGCGCTCCTCGGTGCCGTCGGCGAACGACAGGCTCCAGCCGGTCGGCGCGTCGGTCGGGCCGGCGATCCCGGTCAGCGCGACCAGCTCCGCCCCGAGGTGGAGCCGATCGGCGTACAGCGCGGCGAGCCCGGTCGCGACCTGATCGTTGCCGCCGGCGATCAGGTACCGCTCGTCGTAGGTGTCGTCGGCGCCGGTCTCGAACAGCGACAGCACGTTCAACGCGGACTGATCGTCGAGCTCCCGGCCGTAGTCGGCGAGGGCGACCAGACCCACCAGCGCCCGCGCGTCGGCGCTCGCGTCCACCGCGTCGAGCCAGTCCGCGGCGGACATCCGGTCGAGCGCCTCGGCCCCGGACGGGTTCGCGTACGAGATCGCCGCGCCGTGGTCGGTGAGCCCGGCGAGCCCGGCGTCGCATGCGGCGGTGATCCGGGCGAGCTCCGGGGCGAGCGATCGGAGGGACACCCGCCGCCCGTCGAGCCAGATCAGCGTCTCGAGGTCGAACTCGTCCCAGCTGTCGTGGAGGGTCAGCCCGAGCGCGTCGACGAGGCCGAGCAGCGCGGCGTCGGCGCTGTTCACCCACTCCGCCCCGAGCTCGATCGTGGCGGCCGGGAGCGACGGGAACACGCCGCGGCCGGTGATCACCCGCCCGCCGACCCGGTCGCGCGCCTCGTACAGCTCCGCCCGGACCCCGGCGAGCGCGAGCTGGTGGACGCACGCGAGGCCGGCGAGCCCGGCGCCGAGGACCACCACCCGCGGCTCCCCGGTGAGGCCCGTCGAGGACGGCGTCGGCGTCGGCAGCGGCTCGGACGGTCGGCACGCGGCGAGGGCCCCGAGGCCCGCGACGACCGCCCGGCGGGACGGTCCGCGGTCGCGGCGGGCGACGGCGGCCTGCTCGAGCCGCTCGAGCGCCGACGGTCCGCCGGCACGGGCTGCGCGGATCGCGCGGATCAGACGCAGGAACGACGGGACGACGACCCGGGACATGCGTCATCGTACCCCCCCGCGGCGGTGTTCGGGTGCGGGCAGGTGGAGCGACGGCGCCCCGCGTCGGGGAGATCGCGACCCGCGTCGAGGAGATCGCCCCTCCGCTGGAGCGGAGGGCGACCCGCGTCGAGGAGATCGCCCCTCCGCTGGAGCGGAG
>JBEBJW010001498.1:0-2104 GCA_040079715.1 Myxococcota bacterium
AGCCCCACCTGGCCCTCCGATCGGCAATGATCGCCGAGCCGGCTCCAGCGGATCCCTGACGGCGGGGGAACGAGCAACCGGACCCGAGGCCGTGGGAACCGGTGCCACACCATCGACAGCTCGCGCGCAGCGACCATCAGCGCCTCCACCGGGTCGAGGCCCCCTTGCGGGTGGATAGGCCCGTCGACGACGCCTTGGATCCGGTATCCGCACCGCCAGTTGTAGTTCGCGGACGGTTCGACGAGCTCCTGGGGATGGTTGAGTCGAACCGTGACCGGGGGTGGACCTTCGCCGGGCACCCCGGAGGTCCACCGCTCTGCGCACAGCAACGGCGACTCGATGGAATCGTCGAGCACGCCATCGCCGAAGGTGACATTGTTGTCGTTCCAGACGACCAGCAACCGCTCCACACGGCGAACCGCTGCGATCACCCCGCCGAGTACGTCGGCCGACGCGCGCGTGTACACGGTTTCCCCCGATACCTCGAGCCGCACGCCGTCAGGGCCGAACGCGACCGTGATCGTTGCGTCCGCGCGATTCCCGTCGAGCCACCGCGCACGGATGGTCGAGAGGGCGGCCTCCGTCCGGAACTCGCACGGTCCTGGAGCGCGGGCGGTGACCCCGCGCTTCCATGCTAGGACGGACATCAATTGGCAAGCGAACCGCAGCTTGTCGAACCCGGCGAGCGAGGGCTCGTCGTACACCTTTGGACGCTCGCGGAGCGGCGCATCGAGTCGCAGGGTGCCACCGGCACCGCGCAAGGTCGCCAGCTGCCAGCCGTGACCAGGGATCTGCCACTCCTGTGCGATCGACCAGTCGGCTAGCATAGTCCGTCCGAGTTCCAGGAGTTGTAGCAGAAGCCGGAGCGCTCTTCCGAACTGCCCTGGGCGGCTCGACACTCGCGAACCTTGGTCCCGAAGATCGGCCGATCTTCGGGTGAAGGCCGCACGATTGACCTCACACGACCTCCGATGATACGACCATTGGTGCCGCAGCGAGCAGACAGCCGATGGGCGACAGCCCGGCGATCGGGTACATCCGTCCATCGATGCGGACCTCACAGGTCCAACCACCGCGCCTGCGGATCGGGCCGACGCCCACGATGGACGCTCCGGACGTCGACGCGCGCTCGCCGGACCAAGCCACGTCGGGAGAGGGCGGGACACGCACCCGGACCCGCACCGCGGGGAACCGCGCCCAAATCGTCGCGAGCTCGCGGAGCGCGAATGCCAGCGCGCCTACCGGATCGTATCCGTACATCGGTCCGTGGGGGCCGGCGTCGACGCCGCGCACGCTGAACCCGCACCGCCAGTGCGTGTCCCGCGCTGGATCCGGACAATGCTCGGGGAGATGCAATTGGACTGTTACCGGAGGCGGGCCCGACCCGACGATGCCGGACGACCAGGATTCGGCGCACCAGACGGGCGTCGCGGTCGACCCATCGACCGTTCCTCGCCCGAACTGCGCCGTCCGGGACACCGTCCACTGCTCGTGCAACTCGGCGCGGTGAATCGCGGCGCCCAGACCCGCCACCCGGTCGTGGGCCGCGCTGACGAACACGAGCGCCCCGTCGATCGACAGCTCGACTCGGTCCGGACCGAGCGCAACCGCCACCCGAGACGTGCGACGCACCCCTCCGTCCCACGACGCCGGTTCGGTGGTGTAGACCACGGGCCCGTCCGGGTACACGCACGGGCCCGGCGCGGTCGCGGTGACCCCCAACCGCCATCCGTCCGACTCGAGCTGGCGAGACGCGACCCGCAATCTGGACAGGGGATCGGCCCGGGGAGAGCGGACGTCGTCGTACCGGACAGGACGTAGCGGGGTCTCCGTCTCGATGACGTCCGCTCCGACGCCGCGGAGGGCGACCGGGACCCATCCCATCCCGGGGACGAGCCACTCCTGCACCATCGACCAGCCCTTCATGGGCATCCGCGGTCCTCGTCCCAACGCTGCCAGCAGAAGTTCTCCTGGTCTCCGGTCCTGCCCGCAGCGTAACACTGGCTGAGCGTTCCTCCCGGGAACCCGAGAGAAAGCCATTGAATGCTACACGACGCCGAGCACTTCGGGGGGCGGCGCCAGGTCCGACCGGAACACCCACAGG
>JBEBJW010001499.1:0-2099 GCA_040079715.1 Myxococcota bacterium
CACCGCCACGATCCCCTCCCGCCCGAACCCGGCGTACACGAGCTCGGCCCACGCGGGCAGCGGGACGGGTAGGTCGTCCTGCTCCGCCGCGCCGAGCACCCACCACACGATCGGGACCGCCACCGCGACGTACGCGAGGGGGAGCCACTCCACGAGGTCGAGTTGGAACCGGCGGCCGCCCATCGGACCCGGTAACGCGCGACGACGCCCTCGACCCGGCTGCGCCCCCGGTCCAATCCCGTCCAGATCGGGTCGGCGCGGCAGGTTACGGCGAGCGACCGGAGGGGTTCGATGGCCAAGGTCGCGGTGTTGGGCACGGGGATGCTGGGTGCCGGGTTCGTCCAGTCGTTTCGTCGGCGCGGGATCGAGGTGACGGTGTGGAACCGGAGCCGGGCCAAGGCCGAGGCGCTCCGCGAGCACGGGGCCGAGGTCGCCGACACACCGGCAGCGGCGGTGGTCGGCGCAGAGCGGATCCACCTGGTGCTGTCGGACGACGCGGCGGTCGACGCCGTGCTGGCCGCGATCGGGACCGCGTCGACCGCTCCGGTGATCGACCACTCGACCGTCAGCCCCGCCGGGGTGGTCCGCCGGGCGGCCGCGCTCCGCGAGGCGGGGCGGGTGTACCTGCACGCGCCGGTGTTCATGGCGCCGACCAACGCCCGCGACGCGACCGGGATGATGCTCGTGTCCGGGCCGGCGGAGGTGGTGAACCCGCTGCTCGACGCGCTCCGACCGATGACCGGCAAGGTGGTCGAGCTCGGCGAGCGGGTCGATCAGGCGGCGGCGTTCAAGCTGTTCGGCAACTCGGCGCTGATCACGATGGTCGCGGCGGCGTCGGACGTGCTGGCGATGGCGCGGGCGCTCGGGATCGACGGGCAGCAGGCGATGTCGCTGTTCACCCAGTTCGACCCGGCCCCGGCCCTGCGGCACCGCGGCGGCAAGATCGCCCGCGGAGAGTTCGCGCCGGCGTCGTTCGAGCTGTCGATGGCCCGCAAGGACGTCCGGCTGATGGTCGAGGCGGCAGGCGACCAGCGGCTGATCGCGCTCCCGGCGATCGCGCGGCGGATGGACGAGCTCCTCGCCGACGGGCACGGGTCCGACGACCTGACCGCGCTCGGGCGGCCGTGACGGTTGGCGGGGGCGGGGTGAGCGGCATACGGTGCCAGGACCGGAGGTCCGACCGATGTACCGCCTGCTCGCCCTGACCCTGCTGCTCGCCCCCGCCGCGCTGTCTGCGCCCCCGACCCCGGCTGCGTCGGTCAAGTACCGCCACGCCGTGATGGAGGCGCTCGGGGGCCACATGGCGGCCACCGCGATGATCGTCAAGGGCGAGTCGGATCGGTCGCAGGACCTCGTGATGCACGCGACCGCGCTCCATGACCTCTCGACGTCGATCGCGTCGCTGTTCCCGGACGGGACGGGCCCGGGCGCGCCGGGGATCGAGACCGACGCCAAGGCCGAGATCTGGACCAAGAAGACCGAGTTCGCGGCGGCTGCCAAGAAGCTCGAGACCGAGAGCGCGAAGCTGCTCGAGGCCGCGAAGAAGAACGATCCGGTGTCGCTGAAGGCCGCGCTCGGGGCGACGGGCGGCGCGTGTGGCGACTGCCACGACGCGTTCAAGGTCGACGAGGACAAGCACTGAGCCGGTGGGGGCGATGATCGCACCGGTCGGGCCGCTCGGGATCGCTGCGCTGCTGGGGCTCGCGGCACTGGGACTCGTCCTGGACGAACCGGCGCTCGCGGCAGATCCGGCGAACGGGGAGCTCCTCGCCGGGTTGGCCGGGTGCGGCGCGTGCCACACCGCCGATGGGGGTGCGCCGTACGCCGGCGGCGGACCGATCGAGACCCGGTTCGGGACGTTCCGCGCGACGAACCTCACCCCGGACCCGGAGCACGGGCTCGGCGGCTGGACCGAGCGCGACTTCGCGCGGGCGATGCGCGACGGGCGGGCCCCGGACGGCCACGCGTACTGGCCGGTGTTCCCGTACCCGGCGTTCTCCGGGCTGACCGACGCGGACCTCGCCGACCTGTGGGCGTACCTCCGGACCATCCCGCCGTCGGCGACGCCGAACGTGGCGTCGGAGCCGGACGCGGGGCGG
>JBEBJW010001500.1:0-2095 GCA_040079715.1 Myxococcota bacterium
CCCGAGCACGGTGTACGGCTGCACCTGCGACAAGGTCGACGTCATCGGGCGCGACGTGCTGCTGCCGCGGCTCGAGCCGGGCGATCTGCTGTACTGCACCGACGCGGGGGCGTACACGGTCGCGCTGACCGACGCGTTCAACGGGCTGTCCCGTCCGATCCACGCCCCGTTGTGAGACCCCGACACCGGAGGACCGATGACGCACGCTGACCCCGCTCCGACGCCCGCGCCCACCGGAGGGCCCGGGTTCCAGGCCGAGCTCGAACAGCTCGCGGCCGCGCTCGTCGACCACCACGTGTTCTCGATCCCGAACATGCGCGCGTTCCACGCCGGGACCTGGACCGATCTGGCGCTGTACCGCCGCCACATGACCGAGGCGGTGCTCCGGATCCGGCTGAACAACGAGGTCGACGCGTACTGCCTGTACAAGATCGCCCGGCGCGACGTGCCGCTCGCCCAGAAGCTCGCGCGGTACCTCGCCGAGGAGTTCGGCCACGAGTTCATGTTCGGCCGCGACCTCGAGGCGCTCGGGGTGTCCGCCGAGGCGCTCGAGGCGACCGAGGTGTTCCCCGCGACGCGGATGCTGATCGGGTTCCTGCACCACACCTGCGAGGTCGACGACGGGATGTCGACGATGGTGTGGAACTGGTTCGTCGAGTGGTACTCCGACCGGTACAACGGCGCGATCACCGCCCGTGCGGCCGAGGCGTTCGGCCACGGGACGACCCGCGGGGCCGCCGCCCACCTCGCGATCGACGAGCGGAGCGACCACGAGGGCCTGATGTTCTCGACCGTCCGGGCGGTGATCCGGCGGCCGGGCGACGAGGACCGCGTCCGGCAGTACCTCGGCTCGCTGGTCGACCTCGTCGGCCAGTACTTCCGGCAGCTCGTCGCGGCGACCCTGCCGGTCACCCCCACCGCCGAGCTCCACCCGTGACCCCGGACAAGGCGGCGCTGCTGTCGCGGCCGGTCGCGCAGCTCGACCTCAAGGACCACGACGTCCGGTCGCTGGTCGACGCGATGGGCGGGATGTCGTTCCAGGCCCGGAACCTCCACCGGGCGGCGACGATCTACGACGAGATGCTGCGCGACCCGGACTGCGCGGTGATCCTGTGCCTGGCCGGCTCGCTGTTCTCGGCCGGGCTGCGCCAGGTGGTGATCGATCTGGTGCGCCACCAGATGGTCGACGCGATCGTGTCGACCGGCGCGCTGATCGTCGACCAGGACTTCTTCGAGGCGCTCGGGTTCCGGCACTGGCACGGCACGCCGCTCGCCGACGACGCGACGCTGCGCGAGCTCGGGGTCGACCGGATCTACGACACGTACATCGACGAGGACGACCTGAAGCGGTGCGATCTGACGGTCCGCGAGATCGCCGACGCGCTGCCGCCGGGGGCGTACTCGTCGCGGGAGTTCATCGCCGAGATGGGGCGGTGGCTCGTCCGGTCCGGGCTCCCCGGCGACAGCGTGATCCGCGCCGCGCTCGAGGAGGAGGTGCCGGTGTTCTGCCCGGCGTTCGCCGACAGCTCGGCCGGGTTCGGGCTGGTGGTCCACCAGTACGACCGCGGGGCGTCGCCGGTGGTGGCGATCGACGGCGCGAAGGACTTCCTCGAGCTGACCCGGCTGAAGATGGCGGTGAACGACACCGGGCTGTTCATCGTCGGCGGCGGGGTCCCGAAGAACTTCGCCCAGGACGTGGTGGTGGCGACCGAGATGGTCGGGCGGCCGACCCCGATGCACAAGTACGACATCCAGCTCACCGTGGCGGACGAGCGCGACGGCGGGCTGTCCGGCTCGACCCTCCGCGAGGCCGGGTCGTGGGGGAAGGTCGCCGCGAGCCACGAGCAGATGGTGTTCGGCGAGGCCACGGTCACGATGCCGCTCGTCGCGGGGTACGCCTGGCACCGGCGCGGGTGGGACGGGCGACGGCCCCGCCGGCTCGCGTCGGTGTGCGGGCGCTGACGTGCAGCCCGAGCTGGTCGACGCGCTGCAGCGGGTGTGGGGCGACGGGTTCCTGTCGCCGGGGGGCGAGCCGGCGCTGTGGGACGCGCTGGTCGGGGTGAAGGTCGCCGGGGCCACAGTGGTCGACTTCGGC
>JBEBJW010001501.1:0-2089 GCA_040079715.1 Myxococcota bacterium
CGGCAGCCGCGCCCCGACGGTCTCCGCGCGCGACGCCAGCGCCAGCGCGAGGTCCCGCGCCTGGACCGCGAGCTCCGGCACCGACGTGCTCTCCCACGTCGCCGGCCGCCGGGCCCCGCCGAGCACCCACAGGTCCGGCACCGCCCGCCCGTGCGCGTCGAGCGCGCGCCCGTCGGGGTCGGTCGCAGCGCCCAACCGGAGCGGGTCGCGGGTCAGCTCGCCCGCCGCCGACCGATCGTCGACGATCGGGTTTCCGCCCCGCCGGAGGTCCGGATCCGCGCCGGTGCACAGCACGACCCGGTCGACCGCGCGGCTCTCGAGGGCGCCGGTCCCGGTGCGGGCGAGGGTCACGACCAGCTCGGACCCGTGGACGGTGACCCGAGCGAGGGTCGCAGCCCGGGTGACCAGCGCGCCCGACGCCCGCCAGCCCTCGAGCTGCCCGAGCGCCTCGGCCGCAGCCCGGTGACGGACCCGCTCCCACGACCGCCGGTACCGGGCGACGAACCGCGCCCGCTCCTCGGGCGGGAGCGCCGCCCACAGCGCCGGGACGAACGGACGGATCGCGTCGACCACCCGCTGGAACGGCACCCCGGCCGCGGCCTGACGGGCGACGGTGGCCCGGTACCAGTCGACCACTGCGTCGATCGGGGCGCCGATCGGCGGCTCGAGCTCGATCGGCGGGGTGGCCGGGTCCGGGAGGTGCGACGCCGGCCACCGACCGCCGGGGGACACCGCCAGCACCAGGCCGCGGTGGCGACGGCTGCGGAGGGTCAGGATCACGTCGACCGCGGTGAGGCCGGTCCCGACGATCAACACCCGGTCGTCTCGGTCGATCCGGAGCGCGCCCGACGCCCACGGATCCCGCACCACCCGCGGATCGTCGAGCAACGCGTCCGGGATCGCGGTCGGCACGATCGGGGCGAGGTGCCCGGTCGCCAGGACCACGTCGTCGGCGGGCACGGCGGTCCCGTCGGCCAACACCACCTCCCGCCCGGCGCGCCCGCCGCGGACCCCGGTCGCGGTCCCGCGGACCAGCCGGAGCTTGCCGGGAGCGGTCCGGATCGCGTCGGCCAGCGCGTCGGTGAGGTAGTCCCCGTACCAGCTGCGCGGGACCAGCGCCCCGTCGGTCACCGCGAGCCCCCGCGCCCGGGCCCACCGGACGAACCCGCCCGGATCCTCGGGATCGAGCCCCATCCGGCCGGCCGGGACGTTCAGGCGGTGCACCGGGTCGGTGGTGCCGTAGGCGACGCCGGGCCCGACGCGATCCGCGCGCTCGATCACCGTGATCCGCCAGCCCGGGCGACCCGTCGCGAGCAGATGCGCCGCGAGCGCCGCCCCGCAGAACCCGCCGCCGACGATCACCACCCGGCGGCCGTGACCGCTCGACGCCTCGTCGACCGGCAGCGCGGGGGCGTACACGTGGAGGGTGATCAGCGGCCCGTCGCCGCGGTTCGCGACCTGGTGGACGTCGGTCCCGCGGACCGAGCTGACCGCGCCGGCCGCGAGCCGCCGATCCGGGCCGTCGAGCCGGGTCTCGGTCGCCTCCCCCGCCAGCACCCGGAACCCGCAGGCGGCCTCCCCGTGGGCGTGGAGCGCGCTCGACTGGCCCGGCGCCCAGCACAGCATCCGCACCTCGAACCGGGGATCCGCCGCCAGCGCGATCCGGGTGTACCGATCCGGCTCGAACCGCGCGTGCCGGACGATCGACGCGGCCGCGATCGGCGCCCCGAGCGCCCGGGTGATCGCGCGCTCGTCCACCACGTCCACCGCGCGCAGCCGCCGCACCAGCTCGCCGAGCTCCGGGTCCATCCACACCTCGCGCGCCGTCCCCCGCACGTCCCGTGCCAGCCCGAGGTCCGGCGTTGGCCCGTCGGCGGACCCGTGGGCACGGCGGATCCGTGACGGAGGACCGCGGACCGGGGTTACGGGCTCGGCGAGAGGGACCGTGTCCGACATCTCCCGCCGCAAGGCCGAGCACCTCGATCTGTGCGCCACCGACGACGTCGCGTTCCGCGACCGCACCACCCTGCTCGAGCAGGTCGGGCTGGTCCACGACGCGCTGCCCGAGCTCGTCCTGTCGGAGGTGGAT
>JBEBJW010001502.1:0-2088 GCA_040079715.1 Myxococcota bacterium
TGGCCGAGCGCGGTCTCGGGCTGTCGTCCGCCCGGAGCGCCGAGCGCGACTGGCTGCTGGTCGTGATCGGCGACGTGCGCCGGGTCGAGGGCGACGTCTCGGGCGCGGCCGAGGCGTACCGCTCCGCGCGGTGATCCGCGGTCGTCGTGGGAACTCGGTCGGGGTCGTGGCGCGGTCCGGCGGCCGGATTACGCTGGTGGCCCATGCCGTTTCCTCCTGGCGTCGCCCGCGCGATCTCGTCCGTGTTCGGTGGTGCTCGGGTGCGCGATCGCGCCGAGCGGCTGGCGTTCGCCGACGCGGGCCACGGGTACGACCAGTTCGGGATGCACCCGGACTTCGTCGCGATGGGCGACACCGTCGCCGCGTTCCTGTACGAGCGGTACTTCCGGGTCAAGTCGTACGGCGCCGAGCACGTCCCGCGGACCGGGCCGGCGGTGCTGGCGGCGAACCACTCGGGCACGCTCCCGATGGACGGCGCGATGCTGTGGATGGACGTGCTCCGCCACACGGATCCGCCGCGGGCCGCGCGCCCCGTCGCCGACTACTTCGTGAGCACCCTGCCGGTCGTGTCGACCCTGTTCGCCCGGTGCGGGGTGGTCGGCGGGAGCCGCGGCAACGCGCGGGCCCTGCTCGAGGCCGGCGAGCTGCTGATGATCTTCCCGGAGGGCGTGCCCGGGATCGGCAAGCGGTTCAGCCAGCGGTACCAGCTCCAGGACTGGCGCCAGGGCCACTGCGAGCTCGCGATCCGTCACGCGGCGCCGGTCGTGCCGGTGGGGATCGTCGGGCCCGAGGAGCAGATGCCGCAGATCGCGCGGATCCCGGTGCCGAAGGGGTCGGCCCTGCCGTACCTGCCGATCCCGGCGACGCCGTTCCCGCTGCCGGTGCGGTACCACATCCACTACGGCGAGCCCCTGCGGTTCGACCTCGAGTACCGCCCGGACGACGCCGATGATCCCGAGGTCGTCCATCAGGCCGCCGAGCGGGTCAAGGTCGCGGTCCAGAAGCTGCTGAACGACGGGTTGACCCAGCGGACCGGGGTGTTCCGGTGATCTCGGTCCTGGTGACGGGCGCGACGACCCCGATCGGTGAGCGGCTGATCCGGAGCCTGGTGGCGGACACGCGGGTGGCGCACGTGCTCGCGGTCGGCAAGGAGCCGATGGAGCGCGGGCTTCCGTTCACCCACGACCACCGGTTGACCTACGTGTCGGCCGACCTCACGAAGTCGCGCAAGCTGCGGGAGATCCTGTTCGGGCCGGCGCGGGACCTGTCGGTCGAGGTGGTGGTCCACCTGTCGCAGCACCGGGCGGCGCGGGATCGCGGCCAGAAGGTCCACGCGGCGAACGTCGAGGCGCTGCGGTCGATCCTCGACCTGTCGGACCGCCACCCGACGATCCGCCGGGTGGTCGTGCGGAGCTTCGCGGTCGTGTACCGGGTCAGCATGGATCTGCCGGTGCTGGTGACCGAGGACCACCCGCTGAACCTGTCGCCGAAGGCCCCGCAGTACGTCCGCGACCGGGTCGAGGCGGATCTGACCGCGTGCGCGCGGATGGGCCTGTCGGACGCCGAGATCGTGGTCCTCCGGTGCGCCGAGGCGCTCGGTCCGGGCACCGGGTCGCAGCTGTACGACTTCCTCGACGCCCCGGTCGCGCTCCGCCCGATGGGGTTCGACCCGATGGTCAACATCTCGACGGTGGCGGACACGGTGTCGGCGCTCGAGGCGGCGACCCACGGCTCGGGCGAGGGCGTGTTCAACATCCCCGGGTACGACACGCTGCCGCTGTCCGAGGCGTGCCGGAAGTGGGGCACGCCGTCGGTGCCGGTGATCGGCCCGCTGGTCGCTCCGCTGTACGGCCTGCGCCACCGCCTGACCGGCAGCGAGTTCACCTACGGCTTGAACCGGAACCAGATGCACTTCGGCCTGGTGCTCGACGGGACGCGGGCCCGCGACGTGCTGGCGTACACGCCGCAGAACCCGATCGACTGGCCGGTCGGCGGCCCGGTGGCCTAGGAGCGCTCGGGAATGCTCCCTTCAGGGAGCGTTCACGCGCTCCTGACGCGAGTCTTCGGGCCGCCGTCCCGGCTCGCCTG
>JBEBJW010001503.1:0-2084 GCA_040079715.1 Myxococcota bacterium
GCGCCGCCGATCGCGCGCCGCCGCGGGTCCGCTCGAGCTCGACCCACCGGCAGCTCCCCGCGTCGTCGCCGAGGAACGCCGACGCGATCGCCGCGTGCTCGGCCAGGCGACGGCGGGCCCGGCGCACGTCGAGCACCGGCTGGGCCTGGTCCTCGCCGAGCGGGACGTCGGCGAACAGGCCCTCGATCGCCTCCAGCGCGGACGCCGCGTCGGACAGGGTCCCGCCGAGGTGGCGGATCAGCGGGGCGGCGTCGAGCTGCCAGGCGGGGCTCTGCTCGAGCTCGGGGGTGATCCGCCGGGTCGGCGGATCCGCGGGCACCAGCGCGTCGGCGACCTGGGCCAGCGCGACGCCGGACGCGACCGCCGCCTCGTCGACCCGGATCTCGGCGGCCTCGGCCGCGACCACCAGCGCCGCCCGCGCCGCCGGCGACAGCGGGCTCCGGTCCGTCGCGTGGAGGTCGAGCAGCCGCGCGAGGGCGCCCCGGCGCTTCGGCGACGAGCCGAGGGTCATCGCCGCCCGCCGGACCGCGGTCTCGGTCAGCCGCTCCGACGCGACCCCGGTGGCCGCGTCCTCGAGGTGGTGCGCCTCGTCGAGGATCACCCGGTCGTACTTCGGGAGGAACCCGCGCCCGGACTCGTGCCGGACCGCCAGATCCGACAGCAGCAGGGCGTGGTTCACCACGATCACGTGCGCCGCCGAGGCGCTCCGGCGGGCCCGGTAGTAGTGGCAGACCTCGTACTGCGGGCACCGGACCGACAGCGTGAGCTCGCCGTCGGACATCACCTGCTCCCACAGCGGCGGGTCGACCCCGATCGGCAGGTCCGACCGGCTGCCGTCGCGGCTCGTGTCGGACCAGGCGGCGAGGGCGTCGCGGGTCGACCGGTCCGCCTCGTCGGGGTCGAGCTGCGCCTGGAGCGCCTTGGTGAACGTGCTCACCACCACCTTCGCGTCGTTCGCGATCGCCCACAGCGCGGCCGGGACGAGGTACGCGAGGCTCTTGCCGGTGCCGGTGCCGGCCTCGCACAGCAGCGGGTGGCCCCGATCGAGCGCGGTCGCGATCCGGCGGGCCATCTCGCGCTGCTGGGGGCGCGCCTCCCACCCTGGCAGGGCCCGCGGCAGCCCCTCGACGAAGAACGCGTCCAGCGCGTCGAGGTCGACCGGGCGGGCCGGGGCGACGTACGGCTCGACCACCCAGTTCGACCGGGTGACCGCGCTGTCGACGATCACCACCCCGACGCCATCCTCTCCGTACATCCGGGCGAGGTGGAGGTCCGCCTCGCTCGGGCGGAGGTCGCCGGACGGGTGGTTGTGGATCACCACCTGGCCGGCGCGCGGGCGGTCGAGCAGCGCCGGGACGCGATCCTCGGTGCCCCGGCAGGTGACGGTCAGCTCGGTGACGTGCGCCGCGACCACGTCGCCGATCGCGAACACCTCGACCCCGCCGGCGTCGCGGATCGCGGCGCGCAGGGTCTCGGCGGCCGGCGGCTCGAACCGGGAGGTGGACATCCGTGCAGTCGTAACCAGTTAAGCCGGCCGCTCGGAGGAACCCGTGGCGGTCGAGGAGTTCGGGGTCCAGCTGTCCCGCGACGCGTTCGGTCCGCGGGAGGTCGCCCGCGCCGGCGACGTGTGGCGGCTGTGTCAGGACGCGGCGGTGATCGGCTCGTCGCGCCGGGGCTGGCCGCCGGAGCGGTACCGCGAGGTGGGGGCGGCGTTCGTGGTCCGGTCGATGGTCGTGGTCCACCACCGCCCGACCGCGTTCGGGGAGGCGCTGACCGCGCGGACCTGGGTCTCGTCGTTCAAGCGGGGGACGATGACGGACCGGCAGATCCGGATCGCCGGCCCCGCCGGCCTCGTCGCCGCCGCCACCCAGCGGTGGGTCCACGTGGTGTTGCCGAACCTCGAGCCCCGGCGGGCGGATCCGGCGCTCGAGGCGTCGTTCGGGACGGTGTCGGACCCGGGGGACGGGGACCAGGCGTTGCCGGGGTGGACGGACGCGCCGGGCGACGAGTCGTCGTGGGCGTTCGAGGCGTGGTTCACCTGGATGGACCCGCTGGCCCACGCGAACCACCCGGCGTACCTCGAC
>JBEBJW010001504.1:0-2084 GCA_040079715.1 Myxococcota bacterium
GCGGCGAGCTCGTGCCACCGCCGCTCCATGACCTGGTGCCGCGCGACCAGCGCCCGTTCGGCCTCGGTGACCGGCGGGTTCGGCAGCCGCGGCGCCATGCGGTCGAGCGACGCTCGGCTCGCCTCGAGCGCCGACGTGAACGCGGTGACCCGCGCCAGTGTCCCGGTCGGGTCGGCCTGAACCGCGGCCGCGTAGGTCGCGCCGGCCCGCGCGGACAGCTCGCGCCAGCCGGTGGACCACGCCGACTTCACGTCGGCCCAGCTCGGGACGACGCTGGTCACCGGCGACTCCGCTCGCAGGTGTCGCACCCGTACACCGCCGCGACCGTGGCGTCGTCGGCCCACCCCACGTTCGGCGCCGGCACGAGCATCGTCCCGTCCTCGGTCGGACCGGGGAGCTGTGGGAGCTGCTGCACCACCTGCGGAACCCCGGCCTCGGGCTGGACGACCTGCACGTACCGGACGGGCTCCTCGCGCTGCCGCCGCCGGAACAGCCGCGCGAACGGGCCCCGGCGCTCCTCGCCCGGCTCGTCGAGCGACCGCCGCGCCGCCCGCATCATCATCGGCGCGAGCAGCGGCGCCAGGCCGAACTGGGTCCGCGTCACCGCCTCCGGGAGGTCGGCGATCAGGTACAGCCCGGGCTTGAGCTCGATCACCGCGGCTCGGTGCCCGACCGCGGCCTGGATCCGCAGCCGCTGCCCCACCTGGACGACCGGCCCCCACTGGGTCCAGACGCCGAACCCCTCGGTCGCGTCGTCCTCCACCTCCTCGTCGAGCGGCTCGTCCTCGAGGACCTCGTCGACCCACTCGATCGCGCGATCCACCAGCGGCTTGCGCGTCGGGGACGGTGCGGGCGACGGGGCGAACGACGTCGGCGCGGGCTGGAGCTGCGCCACCGGAGCGCGGGTCGCCGGGACCAGCTTCTGGCGGACCTTCTGGCGCTTGCGCTGCACGCGCTCGAGCCGCCGGTCGGCCTTCTTCTCCTGGCGCGCGTCGCGCCGCTGGTCTCGGCGCTCACGCCGCGCCTCCCGGCGGGCGAGCCGGCTCTCTCGGTCTCCGAAGTCGTTGAATCCGGACACAGCGTCCTCCTCGTAGTCCTGCAGGGCGATGGCGGGTTTCAGGCGCATCAGGCGGTCCTCCAGGCGCCGTCGCCCGCTCGCGCGGACCAGCGCTGCCTCACCAGGGGGTCGATCCGCCCGCGGTACATCCCGAGCCGCGCGGACGGGTCGTCGCGGAACCACCGGCCGTCGACCGGGTACCGCACGATGCAGTGGTACAGGCCCGGGTTGTCGGGCTCCGAGCGCGTCGTGAGCATCACCTCGGCGCGGATCTGCGCCGGACGCGTGCGCTGCGCCTCGACGAACCCCTCGTCGCCGGGACGCAGCGCCGCGTGGCCGCGCGCGAGGAGCTCGCCCGCCCGAGCCGCCGCGAGCCCGTCGCAGTCCTCGTGGCCCTGCGCGAGCATGTTCAGGAAGTCGCACCAGGTCTCGTCGAGCTCCCGCCGGTACACGACGCCCGCGTCGTACAGCAGCGGCAGATCCGGCTGCGCCCGCAGCAGGATGGCGTTCTCCTGGGCGAGCCAGTTGAGCAGCCGCACCGCGGCGCCCTCGTGGAACGCGAGCTTGACGGCGATCTTCATGGCTCACGCCGGCGCCGCGGCGAACGGCCCGTCGCTCGCGATCCGCGCCGTGAGGCGGTAGGTCGGCGGGACCGCGTCCACCGTGGTCTCGATCCGCACCAGGGGCGCGAATGCGGGCAGCTCGACCGCCTCGACGACGTGCGCGCCGTGCTCGGTGCTGACCGAGCCCACGGGGTACCAGGTCAGCCCGTCGAAGCTCGTCGACAGGGACGCGGTGACCATGCCCTCTTCGCTGTCGCGGGTGAGATCGAGCACGACCCACCAGCGTTGCTGCCCGTCGGGGACGGTGTCGCCGTCGCTCGGGCGGATCCGGAAGGTGCGGCCGACGAGGGCGACCTGGATGGGCGCGCTCTGGTCGAGCAGCACGACGTTGTGGCGGAGCAGCGACATCGGGAACCTCACACGGACAGGGTGAAGACGGCGCGGAACGAGACGGGGGCGGCGAG
>JBEBJW010001505.1:0-2082 GCA_040079715.1 Myxococcota bacterium
TCCCCCGACACCCCGCCGTCGCCTCGTGGCGGCGCAGGACGCGCGACGGGCGTTCGGCCGGCGGTAGCACCCTCGCGGGAGGCCGACATTGGTCATGTGGGCGGCTTCGACGCACGCCCACCGGACCCGGGTGTATGCCATTGGCCGACGGCTCGGCGCGCGCTGATCCGACGGGTCACAGCGCAGCGGACATCACAGCGGAGCGAGCTCGGCGTCGAAGTGGCGGAGGAACGGCGGCTCGCGCACGATCCGGTACCCGCGCAGCGAGGCGGCGTCGCGCGCCACCTGCGCCGCCACCTCGATCACGTAGTCGACGTGGGACTGGGTGTACACCCGACGCGGGACCGCGAGCCGCACCAGCTCGAGCTGCGCGGCCGGGCCGAACATCAGCGAGCCGATCTCCACGCTCCGGATGCCACCGGCGAGGTACAGCGCGTTCGCCACCGCCACCCCCGGGAACGCCGACCGCGGCAGGTGCGGGCACAGCGCCGCCGCGTTCACGAACACCGCGTGCCCGCCCGGCGGCCGCACGACCGGGACCCCGACCCGCGCGAGCCCCTCGGCGAAGTACGCGATGCTCCGCTCGCGGTACCGCAGGTAGTCGACGTCGAGGGCCTCCTCGAGCCCGACCGCCATCGCCTCGAGGTCCCGCCCGGCGAGGCCGCCGTAGGTCGGGAACCCCTCGCCGAGGATCCCCTCGTGGCGGAACCGCTGCGCCCAGTCGTCGCGCCGGGTGCACAGCAGGCCTCCGATGTGGACGATCCCGTCCTTCTTGGCCGACATCGTGAACCCGTCCGCCAGATCGAACGCCCGCCGGACGATGTCGCGGATCGACCACGCGTCGTAGCCGGGCTCGCGCCGGTGGACGAACCACGCGTTCTCGGCGAACCGGGCCGCGTCGAGGAACAGCGGGACCCCCGCCGACCGGCACCGCGCGCTGACCGCCTCGAGGTTGGCCATGCTGACCGGCTGCCCACCCGCTGCGTTGTTGGTCAGCGTCACCATCACCAGCGCGATCCGATCGCGGTCCTCGCGGAGGTGGCGGTCGAGCGCCACGAGATCGACGTCGCCCTTGAACGGAGACGGGTCGTCCGGGTCGAGCGCGGCCGCGACCGGCAGATCGATCGCCAGGGACCCCGCCTGCTCGACGTTGGCGCGGGTGGTGTCGAAGTGGGTGTTGTTGAGCACGATCTTGTCGGGCCCGATCACCGTCCGGGCGAGGATCCGCTCGGCGGCGCGCCCCTGGTGGACCGGCAGGACGTGCGGGTGACCCGTCAGCCGGTGCACCACCGCCTCGAGCCGCTGGAACGACCGCGAGCCGGCGTAGGTCTCGTCGCCATCCATCAGCGCTGCCCACTGCGCGCCGCTCATCGCGCCGGTGCCGCTGTCGGTGAGGAGATCGATCGTGACCTGGTCCGCCCGGAGCACGAACCCGTTGTACCCGGCGTCCCGGAGGGCGCGGGCGCGCTCCTCCGGCGTCAGGAACGGGATCGGCTCGACGGCCTTGATCCGGAACGGCTCGACGATCGTGCGAAACGGCCAGGGTTCCATGCGGGCCCGCCACCGCAACCGCCGTGCCGGAGCCCGACCCTGGCCCGGCGCGGATCCGCGACCAGCGCAGGTGCGTTCTCGCACGTCAGGTGTGTTTTTTCGAACAGCACCGGGGCCTCACCCCGGCTCGCCCCACGCCTCACCGCGCGCCACCACGTCCGCCGACAGCGCCCGGACCACCGCCGCGACCTCCGTCCGGTCGAGCGCGTCGAGGCTGATCGTCGCGGCGACCGCGCCGAGCTGATGGATCGTGCCGTTGATCAGACGCCAGTCCGCGGTCCCCGCCAGCACGTCCAGCACGCCCCGCATCACGGTCCGCGATCGGACGACCCGCGACGACGACAGCCGGTGGAGGAGATACTGCCAGCGCACCAGCCGGCGGGTGTCGACGTACGGATCGGGGCCGTCGGCGAAGGTCAGCTCGGCGGCCCACCACAGCCGACCGAGCCCATGGTCGCCGATCGACCCGACGTACCGGTCGCGGGACGGGGCGGGCCATCGGTGGCGGAGCACGGCGTGGAGCGGCTCGGC
>JBEBJW010001506.1:0-2082 GCA_040079715.1 Myxococcota bacterium
GGGGGCTCCGACAGCTCGGGTGGCTCGGGTGGCTCGGGTGGCTCGGGTGCGCCGAGCCGGCGGGCGGATCGTGCCCCGGCGGCGGCCCGCACCTCGTGTTGACCACCACCGACCTCGAGTCCGGCGCGGTCGCGACCGTCGACCCCGCCACCGGCTGCGTCGCCGACGCGCTCGCGTCCGCCGGCACCGACGCGATCGTTCGGAGCGGGCCGTACGGGGTGGTGATCGCGAACCGGTCGAGCGGCGACGCGATCCGACGGTACGCGCCCGGCGACTACCGCGTCCCGGTCGACGAGTTCGTGGTCGAGCGGGGCGGGAACGTCCACGACGCGGTCGAGCGCGACGGCGACTGGTGGTTCACCTTGTACGAGCGCGACTACGTCGCGGTGACCGGCCCGGACGGCGCCGAGCGCGATCGGATCTCGCTCGCCGACCACGCCGACGCCGACGGGCTGCCGGAGGCGGATCGGCTGATCGAGCGCGCGGGAGGCCTGTTCGTCGGGGTCCAGCGGCTCGCCCGCGCCGACGGGTTCGCGCCGCTGGACGGGCGGATCGTGGCGCTCGATCCGCCGGGTGGGTGGTGGGCGGTCGGGCCGGACCCGAAGCTGTACCCGTACCCGGGCGACGACGAGCAGATCGTGGCGTTGACCGGTCGGTTCTTCGAGCCGGACGGCGCGCTGGTGGTGTTCGACCCGGCGACCGGCGGCTCCACCACCGTCGCGACCGAGGCCGCGCTCGGGGTCGACCTCGACGGGTTCGCCGGGGTCGGGGACCGCGGGGTGGTGCTCGGCGTCGGGTTCGCGGTCGGGGATCCGTCGTGGATCGGGTGCGTGGACCTGGTCACCGGCGCCGTCACCGACGGGATCACCACCGACGGCTGGGCGTTCGACGCGGTCGCGGGCGACGGCCTCGTGTACGTCGCGGTCCGGACCGGGTGGGGTGGCTCGGACCGGGCGGTGTGGTCGGTCGATCCGGCGACCTGCGCGGTCGAGGTGCTCGCCGACGGGTTCGCGCTCGATCCGTACGGGATCGCGTGGGTCGACTGACCGGTGGCGACCGGGGCCGTTTGCGGGTATTCCTCTCGGTCGGAGGACACATGGCGCGCACGGTGGTCTGGGCTCTGGTCGCGGTCGTGGGGGGCCCCACCCTGGTCGCGGGCTGCGGTGGCGACTACGGTCCCCAGTTCAACGGTTCGCCGGTCTGGCAGATGTTCCCGTTCGACGGCGAGCGGACCTGGGACTACATCAACACGGACACCACCCTGCCGCACAAGCTGATCGGCACCTCGGTGCTCGAGCCCGAGGTGATCGGCGGCGTCAACGTGTACACCGTCCAGTACGTCAAGGAGTGCGTCGGGGCCGATCCGGCCTGCGTCGAGGGCGAGCTCGTCCGGAAGATCCGGTGGTCGAGCACCGTCAGCGACGGCGTGTTCATCCACGGGTACGACATCGGCGCCGGGATCGTCGATCTGGTGCCGCCGGTGCAGGTCACCGAGGACACGATGGAGCGCGGCGACGTGCTCGAGACCGAGAGCGGCGGGATCGTGTGGTCGAGCACGATGAACGGGATCGAGCAGTGCCCGATCAAGATGACCGCCGACTGGCCGGAGTGCGGCTCGTTCACGATCGCCGCCGACGTGGGCGACGGGTACCCGGTCGCGGGCGATCTGTGGGCTACCAAGGGCAACGGGATCGCCGCGATGCAGCTCGCGACCGAGACGGGCCAGTGGCAGCTGTCGGACGTCGATTGCCAGGGCGACTGCGACGGGAAGTGGTAGCGGCGCACGGCGCACGGTCTGGCCCTGGGTGGGGCGCGCTGGCGCTGGCGGTCGTGCTGGCCGGATGCGCCCCGCGGGTCCACCTGACCGTGCTCGACGCGGCGGACGTGGTCGTCCCCGGCGCCGTGCGGACCCTCGCGATCGAGGACCGGTCCGGGGGCGAGGCCGGGCGGGTCGTCGAGGCGATCCGCGGGGTGGTCGAGCGATCGCGCCGGTTCGCGGTGGTCGACTCGCCCTCGGCCCGGCCCCAGGACCCGCCGGCCGACGCGGTGGTGATCGTGGACCGGTGGGCCGCCCGCTCCGAG
>JBEBJW010001507.1:0-2080 GCA_040079715.1 Myxococcota bacterium
GACCTACACCGTGGGCGGCCTCGCAGCGGGGACGGTCGACCTGTGGGCGTCGGCGGATCGGACCTGCCCAAGCGACCCCGGCTGGGTCACGATCCACCACCCGGATCAACCGAACGCGGTGTTCTCGGCGCCGATCCGGCTGGCGGTCGGCGAGCGGGTCCAGTGGGACGTGATCCTGCCCCACGACGACGACCACGACGCGATGGACGACGACTGGGAGGGGGCGATGGGCCTCGATCCCGCCGTCGACGACGGCGGGGACGATCCGGACCGCGACGGGTTCACGAACCTCGAGGAGTACCTGCTCGGGACCGATCCGCACGACCGCGATCCCGGGTGCGGCTGCGCGGGGACGGCCCCGGTCGGCGGGTTGTGGCTCGCGGGCGGGGTGGCCGCCCTCACCAGGTCAGGTCGATCTCGATGTTCATCGCGTGCCCGGCCGGCTCGGTCTCGCTGACGTCGATCGTCCCGACCAGCCGGCCCTGCTTGTCGAGGGTCGAGAACGAGCCGAGCCCGCGGCGGAAGTGCATGAACCCGTCGCCCGCGGTCCAGTTCGTGATCCCGTCCCAGTCGGACACGGTCCCCCACAGCACGTTCACCGAGGTCGCGTCGAGGTCGACCGGCAGATCGATCGCCTGATCGTCGATGTCGAACAGCACGAGCTCGAGGTCGAGGTTCAGCCGGTCCAGGATCTCGCTCGCCGCGCTCGGCACGCAGGTGTACACCTCGAGCGAGCCCGTGCCGGACACCCACGTGCCCACCCCGAACGACGCCGGGGCGTCCGGCGGACCGGTGACCCGGAACACCCCGGTCGCGTCGGTGATCGCCGCGCCGGGCGCGTCCTGCTTGCACCGGCCGTTGTACGGCTGCGCCACCCCGGGCTCGCCCGTCGGGGTGGTCCCCCCGGTCGTGTCGGTGTCGGTGTCGGTGTCGGTCCCGCTGTCGTCGTAGAACGGGACCGAGTGCGCCGGTTCGTCGGTGCACCCGAGCCACAGGGTGGGCAGCCACACGATGCTCGCCGACATTGGACCTCCGGACCTCCGCCGAGCGGAGCGTGCCGGAGCGTACCACCGGCTGACCGCCGCCGGTCTCACCGGGTCGGTCTCACCGCGGTGTCACCCGGCGCCGACGGTCACCGGCCGGGGGTGACCCGGACGCGCGCGCCGAACGGTCCGTACACCCGGCGCGCGAGCTCGGCGATCCACCGATCGCGGGGGCCGTCGCCGAGGATCAGCTCGCCGGACCGGTCCCCAGCGACGATCCGCGCGGTGTCTTCGTGCGGGGCGGTGGCCTCGGCCATCACCTCGAGCAGGACCGCGTACGGCAGGTCGACCCCGGTCCGGGCGATCCGCGCGTCGACCTTCGACTGGAACGCCGGGTCGCCGGGGAGCGGAACCTCGTCTACGTTCGACGGGCCGAGGCCGTTGATCGCGTCGATCACCCGGTCCTTGCGCTCCTTGTACGGCAGCGACCGCAGCTCGTCCGGGCCGATCGGCGAGCCGATCCACAGGTCCTGGCGCCCCATCCCGATCGGGAACTCGAGCCGCTCGGGCACGGGATCGACCGGCAGCGCGCCAGAGAACCGGATCGGGACCACCGGGGCCCCGATCTGGATCGCCATGTCGAGGAACGCCCCCGACATCTTCTTCACCGGGGTCCGGCAGTCGACGCTGCGGGTGCCCTCGACGTGGACCATCACGCTCTTGCCGGGCCCCTGCATCTCGCCGGCCAGCCGGGAGACGATCGCCGGCAGGCTGCCCTTGTCGTCGCGGTCGAAGAACGTGATCACGTTCGGGTCGCGCGAGCCCGGGTAGGTGAAGCAGTGCGCGATCAGCTTTCCGAGCCACGTCTCGCGGTGCTCGGCCTTGGCGAGGGTCACCGTGCTCACGCCCTGGAGCCCGCTCGCGACGATGCTGAACAGCAGCGACTCGACGCCGACCTGGTGGTTGCCGAGGTACAGCGCCGAGCGGCCGCGGAACGCCGCCAGCCCGTCCGGGTCGGGGATCCGGATCCGGCGGACGAACCGGCGGATCAGGCCGTAGTACAGGTCCTCGACCGGCCACCGGCCCATCGCGAACCA
>JBEBJW010001508.1:0-2077 GCA_040079715.1 Myxococcota bacterium
TCCCGGTGATGGCGGCGGTGGCGGCGGTGGTGGCGGATCGCCGGCCGGACCGATGGGGTAGGCTGACGTTCGTGCTCGACGCCGACGGGGCGCCGGAGATCTCCGGCCCCGGCGCCGACGCGTTCTGGACCGCGTGGTCCGGCGACGTAGCGCTCGGGGCGGCCGCGTCGATGCTGTCGAAGGCCCTGCCGGGTTCGCCCGGAGCCCCGGCGACGCTCGACGCGACGGCGCTCGGCGCCCTGACCCGCCGGACGGAGCGGCTGCTCCGGTAGCTCGACCGCTGCGGCCCCGGTCCTACCGCTTGCGCTCGAGGAACGCCGCGATCCGCGTCCGGAGCTCCGGCGAGGTCCACACCGGGAGCACGTCCGCCAGGAACCGCCGCTCGGCCTCGGCGTCGGCGCTGCGGACCGGTCCACGCAGGTCGCGCTTCGTGCTCGCGTAGGCCGCCGCTGGCAACGCCGCGAGCGCTGCCAACCGCTGCCGCCCGACCGCCACCGGATCGTCCGCCAGCTCGTCCAACAGGCCGTACGACAGGGCCCGCGCCGGATCCATCAGCGCCGATCCGAGCACCACCGGCTCGAGTCGCGCGATCCGGTACCGCAGGATCTCGAGGATCCCCGGGGGAAACCGCAACCCGAGCGCGACCTCGTTCAACCCGAGCATCGCCCGGGGGTCGGTCGGGCCCACCCGGTGGTCGCACGCGGCGGCGATCACACACCCGCCGGCGATCGCGTGGCCGTTGACCGCCGCGACGGTCGGCCCCGGGTACCGGAACAGCGCCTCGACCACCGATCCGAGCCGTCGGAGGAACGCCAGCATCCCGTCCGGGTCGAGCCCGGCGATCTCCTTCAGGTCGAGCCCGGCGGAGAACGCGTCGCCCGCGCCGGTCAGCAGCACGGGGCGCCCTCCCGCCTCGCCGAGCGCCTCCTCGAGCCGGGTCATGACCTCGGTCGACAGGGCGTTCTTCGCGCGCCCCTCCAGCCGGACCTCGATCACCGCTTGGCCGCAGCGGCAGGACGCGGGGTCTCGCCGCTGGTCGGGTTCTTCTCCTTCGCCTTCGCCATCAGGCGGGACACGATCCCCTTGATCACGTTGCGATCGGCCTCGCTCAGCCGCTCGATTCGCATCGCGAGCATCCCGGCCTCACGGGAGACCTGGACCTCCTCGGTGTCGATCGCCTCCGAGCCGAACCGCGACGCCGTCTCGGCCACCAGCTGGCGATCCGCCGAGCTGATGCCGTCGAGCGCCCGCGCCATCTTGGCGGACTCGGCCACCAGCACGAACGTGGTCTTGGACATGGGTCTGGGTCCCCCCGCTGCAGCGTAGATCCGGTCGTACCGGGCCCCGGTCCGAGGAGCGCCGGGGGCCGGCGGACCCCGCCGCGCAGGCCCGCGGGGCGAAGCTATCACACGCGACGCTCCGTGGGGCGTCCCCCGCGCGCGGTCGCCCGCCGCAGCGCTCGGCAGGGTCAGCGCCCCGCGTCGCCTCGCCCCATCGCGGCGACCGCGGTCACCAGCCGATCGACCAGCGGACCCTGTGCCGGGTTCAGCTTGGCCTTCGCGGACGTCGGATCGAGCCACGCGGCCCGGTCGACCTCCGGAAACGACCGGCGCAGGCCGGATCCGCGCGGCCACTCGAGCTGGAACGTTCCGGATCGGAGCGTCGCGGGGTCCACGTCGAGGGCCGCGCCGAACCCGTGGACCGTCTTTCCGGACTTCAGCACGACGGATCCGAGCGCGATCAGCGGCCCGACCACCTCCCACCCGGTCTCCTCGCGGAGCTCGCGGACCGCGGCGTGGGCGGGCGACTCGCCAGGATCGAGCTCGCCCTTCGCGATCGACCACGCCCCGGCATCCTTGCCGGCCCACAGCGGACCACCGGGGTGGATGATCAGCACCTCGAACCGTTCCCCGACCCGCCGGTACGGCAAGATCCCCGCGCTGACCTTCCCCGCCACGCTCACCTCTCGTCCGTTCCCGGGGGGCCGGCCGCCCAGACCTCGGCGATCACCCGCCGGACGTCCGCGCGGCTCATCTCGAAGTCTCCGGTCGGCAGCTCCGACGGGAACCACTTCCAC
>JBEBJW010001509.1:0-2074 GCA_040079715.1 Myxococcota bacterium
GGGTCGCCGAGGGCCACCGCCAGGGTCCACCCGCGCTCGGCCAGCGGGGCGCCGGCCTCCACCCCGCGCCGGTGGGCCGCGAGCGCGGCGACCTCGAACAGCGCCCGCACCCGCGCCTCGGCGACCTGGTCCGGCCGGCCCAGCACCGCCGCCCCGACGCCCTCGAGGTGATCGCCCGCGACGAGCGCGAGGTCGATGTCGCCGGCGCGGATCGCCACCGACGCCTGGTGGACCGCGTGGAGCAGCCCGGCGCCGGGCTCGTACACCGTGGTCGCCGGACCCGGCAGCCCGAGCAGCTCCGCGAGGTACGGCGCGTCGCGCACCGTGACCCACCGCGGATCCGACACGCCGAGGAACGTGCCCATCCGCATCGTGCGCAGGCGATCGAACCCGACGCCCGACCGCTCGAGCGCCTCGTACGCGACCTCGCACACGTGCGGCACCACCGGCCCGAGGGCCAGCACGTCGTCCGGCGCGAGCCCGAACAGCGCGCGGTCGAACGACGCCGCGGGATCGAACTCGGGGGCATCGCGCACCGTGGCCGACAACAACGCCACCGGCTCGACGGGCCCCGGCTCGCGCGGGGGCGCCGCGCGGGCGATCAAGTCACGCAGGGGTCGCAACCGGCCGTCCTCCTCGCCCGGCGAGGGTAGCAGGAAGCACCGTCGCGGTGGTGCCCGCGCGCACAATCTCCGCGGCCGTCGGCGGGGTCGCCGGATTTCTTCGGATCCCCACCCGCTGCCGTGTGACGATCGGATGGCGGGAACGGCGGCCCGCGGCGTGCTCGGAGCGCGTGCGCGGGATTCGTCCCACGATCACCCTGCCCGCGGCGCCAGAATTGTAGTAGCCTGTTCCCGCTGCGAGGACGGCGTGGTCGACGAGCGAGCCACAGGGTCGATGACGTTTCAACGCCTGGGGGAGTCCCGGCGCTACCGGGTCATCGGTGTGCTCGGCCGTGGCGGCTTCGGCACCGTGTACCACGCGCGCCTCGAAGGCTCCGACGGGTTCATGAAGGACGTGGCGATCAAGCTGCTCACGGACCCGGACCCGCCGGCCGAGACGCTGACGCGGTTCCGAGACGAGGCCCGGATCCTCGGGCGGCTGCGGGATCGCGCGATCGTGAACGTCGATCCGCCGACCAAGCTCGACGGTCGGTGGGCGATCGTGATGGAGTACGTCGACGGCTCGGACTGTCGGCGGCTGCTCCGCGAGCACGGCCGGCTCCCGGCGAAGGTCGCGCTCGGGATCGTCGAGGAGGTCGCGTCGACCCTCGCGAACCTGTGGAGCCACCCCGGCGAGGACGGCCAGCCGATGCGGCTGCTCCACCGGGACATCAAGCCGTCGAACATCCAGGTCACCCCCACCGGGGCGGTGAAGCTGCTCGACTTCGGGATCGCCCGGGCCGAGTTCGGCTGGCGCGAGACCACCACCACCTCGCACCTCGCGGGCACCGTCGAGTACCTGCCGATGGAGCGGGTCCGCGGGATCGAAGACCCGCGGGGCGACGTGTACTCGCTCGGGGTCGTGCTCGAGCAGATCGTCACCGGGGTGCCGCCGGCGAAGTTCGGTCAGCCGCCGCAGGGCGGGATCCCCCGCGACGTCCCGGTCGAGGTCCTCCGGCTCGCGCGCGACATGCAGACCGCCGACTACCTCGCCCGCCCGACCGCGGACGAGGTCGAGGCGCGCGCCAAGGCGCTGGCGGTCCAGCTCGACGGGCCGACGCTCCGCGAGTGGTCGCGCGACAACGTGAACCGCAAGCCGCTCCGGCCTGGCCCGGACCCGCTGATCGGCCACACGCTGTCCGAGACGTTCGCTCGGCTCGCGTTCACCCCGCCGCCGCCGCCCCCGCGTCGCAACTCGCTCGTGGCGGGAATGCTGCTGGTGTCGGTCGCGGCGCTGTCGCTGACCAGCGTGCTGATCGTGGTGGGTACGTTGCTCGGGTTCGGCTGGTTCTGGGCCCAGCACGAGCAGCTGACGGGCAACCCGGCGATGGTCCCGGGGGCGGTGCCGGTGGTCGTGCCGGGCCTCGTGCAGGAGCCCCTGCCCGCGCCGCCGATCGCGGCGCCGGTCCCGG
>JBEBJW010001510.1:0-2073 GCA_040079715.1 Myxococcota bacterium
CCCCCGCCACCTCGACCACGACGGCACCTCAGCGCGGCTGCAGCCCGTGCGCGGCCATCACCGCGGCGTTCTTCGCGTCGGCGGCGTGGAGGGCGGGGCGGGCGCCGAGGCGCTCGGCGTACGCGGTGAACGCCGGCTCCGGGGCCAGCATCCCGGTGTGGAGGAGGTACCGCACGGTCCCGCCGAAGATCGCGTCCGCCATGGTGAACCGGTCGCCGAGGAGCCACGGACCGTCGCCGATCGCGGATCGGGTCGCGGCGATCATCGCGTCGTGCTCGCCCCACCCGGCCTGGCTCGCGGTGTACGCCCACCCGGCGGCCTTCACCAGCGCGCCCGGCTCGAGCACCGACGGCGCGAACAGCGACCACCGCAGGTAGGCCGCCCGCGCGGGATCGTCGACCGCCGGCGCGAGCCGACCGGGGGCGTACCGGTCCGCGAGGTACAGCCCGATCGCGGCGACCTCGGTGACCACGGCCTCGCCGTCCACGAGGACCGGGATCTTGCCCATCGGGTTGAGCGCGCGGAGCTCCGGTGCCTTCTGCGCGCCGGCCCGCAGGTCCACGAACCGCAGCTCGTACGGGACCCCGGCCTCCTCGAGGAACCACACGACGGTGTTCGCGCGGGACAGCGGGTGGTGGTACAGGACGACGGCCATCGGAGCCTCCTCCGGTGTCCCTAGCACCCGCCGGACGCCTGCAACAGACCGCGCCCGCTCATCGTATCGTCGGGGCGCGAGGTGGTGGTGCGGCGGGTCCTCCTGTTCGTGGCGATCGCGGCGCTCGGGCTGGTGGTGGCGTCGAGCGGCAACCGGGTGAGCCCCGGGACCGTCGTGGGGGTCGACGTCCGGGACGGCCAGTGCGCCAAGGGCAACGTCGACTGCACGAGGTTCGACGCGCGGGTGGAGTACGTCGCCGAGGGCAGGGTCGAGCGCGCGATCGACCACGACTGGGCCTACGGGTACGGCGTCCCTGCGGCCGAGGGCCGGCTCCAGCCGGGCGATCGCGCGTGGGTGGCCTACCACCCGGCGACCCCATCGATGGGGATGGTGCTGTCGCTCCGCTCCCTGGGGCTGCTGGCGGTGGTCGCGGCGATCCCGGTGTTCTGGGGCGTGGTCGTCCTCGCCGGGCGCTCCGGGCGCCGATCGTCCTGAGGTCCGTGCTGCTCGGCCTGCGGCCCGCCGAGGCTGTGGTGCTCGGCGCCGCGGTCGGCACCGAAGCGTCGCCAGATGTGGGGACTGTCCCATCCGACCGCGGCCCCCTAGAACGGAGGAGGGAGGCACGACAATGAAGACTCTCCGCCAATGCCAGCTCGGATCGGCCAGGATCAGCGGCGTCGACTGGGGCGCGCGTGCCACGGTGGTGGGGTTGGACAGCCATCAGCTCTCCACCACCAGCCTCGAGAACCACCATGCCCAGGTCCAGAGCGACCCATGCTGGTCGCGGGTGGCCTCGGTGTTCCGGAACGCGGCACAGCTCAGCCCAGCGCTCTCCAAGTGAGCTCGACTCCCGATCGACGGTGGTTCACCCAGCCCGATCGCCCATCGGTGCCGCCGCCGCTGCAGGCCGGACGGCCAGCGTCCGGGCCAGTCGTCGTCACGGGGGAGCGTCGACGGGTGGTGGAGCTCACCGCCTGCCGGGTCGACCTCGCGCGGGGCGTCGTCCGCCGGGACGGCGCCGAAGTCGAGCTCACGACCCGCGAGGCCGACCTGCTGCGGTACCTCGTCGCGAACCCGTCGCGGAGGGTCACGCGCGACGAGCTGCTGGCGAACGTCTGGCACTACGCCGACGCCGTGGTGAGCCGGGCGTGCGACAACACGGTCCGCCGCCTCCGCGAGAAGATCGAGGCCGAGCCCGCGCGGCCGGACCACGTCCTCACGATCCACGGCGCGGGCTATCGGTTCGTCGGGCCGGACCGCGAGCCCCTCCCTGTGCCCCTCGCCGCCACGCGGGTGGTGATCGTGGGCCAGGTGCGGGTGGACCTCGACCGCCTCCAGCTCCGGGCCGGAGACGCCGACCCGGTGACGATCGGTCAGGCCGAGGCGGCCGTCCTCGAGGCGCTGGTCCGGGCCGGAGC
>JBEBJW010001511.1:0-2069 GCA_040079715.1 Myxococcota bacterium
TCGCCAGGGCGCGGCTGGTCCTCGGGCGGACGGGCGCGCGGATGTACCTCGCGCGGGTCGCGGTGTGGGAGGCGGCGATCTCGCTCCACGGCCGGTCGCTGGACCTCGCGTCCCGTCAGCTCGCCCACGCCGAGGCCGAGCTCGCCGCGACCGGGGATCGGGCGTGGTGGCTGCGGGCCCGCGGGCTGGCGGTGGCGGCCCTCGGTGCGGACCACCCGCTCGACGCGCTGATCGTCGAGGCCGAAGCGGTCCACCCGCTCGGCGGGCGGTGGCTGCGGGTGGCGGCAGCCCTGCGGGACGCGCGATCCCCGGTCGACGGGGTCCCCGCGGTCGACGCGCTGCGCGCCCTACACCGAGACGCAGTGCACAACGCCGAGTTTCGCCTGCTGTGCGCGGTGGTCCTCCGACTCCTCACCGAGTGAGCGCGGAGGGCGGCGTACCTGGAGCGAGGAGGTCGGAATGTCGACGGACGACGCGCGCCCGGCGGGGGTCCCGGACGGGGCGGTGTGGAACCAGGGCGACCGCGAGTGGGAGCTGGCCGAGCTCGACGCCGAGGGCCACAAGCACGGCGTGACCCGCTGGTGGCGCCCCGACGGCACCCTGTGCTGCACGACCGACTACGTCGACGGGCTGGCGCACGGCGTGTTCCGCCGCACCCACGAGAACGGCGAGCCGAGCCGGACCGGGCGGTTCGAGCGCGGCGTCCTGCACGGCACCAACGTGTTCGTCCGGTCGACCGCCGCCACCACCGAGGTGTTCCCGCCCGGGGTCGGCGCCGGCGTGTGGACCGTCGAGATGGACTACGACCGGGGCAAGATCGTCGAGGCCCGGGCGTACGATCGGCTCGGGAACAGGGTCACCGACGACGGCTCGCCGTTCCCGACCGAGCGACCGGAGGGGGTGCCGACCGCGGCGACGTTCCGGAAGCGCGAGGCGGACCGGCAGTGGCGGTGGGTCCACGGGCAGGTGATCGACCGCAACGACGGCACGATCGCGCGGGTCGGGCAGTGGCGGTTCTGGACCCCCGACGGGGTGCTGGTCGCGGACGAGTGGTACGCCGAGGGCAAGCTCCACGGCACCGTCGCGACGTTCGACCCCGAGACCGGAGCCGCGCTCGAGCTCACCGCGTACCGCGACGGCGCGCGCCACGGGCCGTCCGAGAAGCGGGACCCGTCCGGCCGGGTGATCGCGCGGGTCGAGTACACCGACGGCAAGGCGACCGGCGCGTTCGAACGGGAGGCCGAGCCCGGCCGGTACCACGATCCGCGGGCGGTGATCGAGCGCGGGACCCAGGTCGACGGCGACGTCGCGACGCTGACCCTGGCCGACGCGGCGGGAGCCGAGCTCGTCACGATCACGATGTCGGCGAAGGTCGACCAGCGCGTGCTGTCGGACGTGCTCGGCGGGGATCTGCCGTCGCTGAGCACGATCACCGCGCTCGACCAGTCCGGGCAGCGGACCGTCGCGTTCCTCGCCGCTGCGCTCGCCGGGGTCGATCCGGCCGCGCTCCGAGAGCGCCTGGCCGCGTTCCGCCCGCCGCTGACCGAGGAGTCGCGCCAGCGCCAGACGTACAGCGCGAAGATGGTGGCGTCGAACGTCGTCCGGTTCGGCGGGCGGCCGGTCGCGGTGCTGTCGTCGCTGCTGAACGGGATCCGCGAGGGCGGCGATCCGGCCGAGCTGCTCCGCCAGGCGGCCGCGTCGATCGACGATCACGGCGACTCCGAGCTCGCGTCGCGGCTGATCGACGTTGCGGTCGCGCTCGACCCCGAGAACACCGGCCACGAGTACACCCGGGCCCTGGTCCGGATGTCGCTCGGTGACCCGGACGGCGCGGCGGCGTCGATCGCGCGGCTCGACGGCCCGTTCGTGAACGCCGTCCCGTCGCTCGACGCGTACCGGCGCGCGCTGTTCTCCGACCTCGGCGCGTGGGTCGACGACGATCCACGCCTCGCGCTCGCGCTCCGGGTCGCCCCGCTGCTCGGGCGGACCACCCTGCGCGCCGCCCCGCCCGCCGCGCTGGTCGAGCGGACGATCCACCAGGGGATCACCCGGCTGCTCCACGCCCGGAC
>JBEBJW010001512.1:0-2069 GCA_040079715.1 Myxococcota bacterium
TGGCAGGAGACGGACCCGGACGGGCTCCCCGGCGTGATCCTGTCGGTGGTGTGGGGCGGGCCCGGCGGCGGGATCGCGGTCGACCGGCTGGCGGTCCACGAGCCCGGCGGCGAGCGCGACGAGCGGCCGTCGATCGCGATCCGGGACGTCGACGGCGGGTACGAGGTCGTGGTCGTGTGGGAGGCCCTCGATGAGAGCGGCGCGGGCGCGGGGCTCCGGGCGCGGGTCGTGACCCTCGCGGTATCCTCCACCGGCTGACCCACAGCGGTGGAAGGCGATGGGCAGATCGTGGTACATCGCCGCGATCGGAGGGGAGATGAGCACGCGGATCGCGACCTTCGCCGTCGACGCCTCGGTGTCGGACGAGGCCCTGTTCGGCGCGCTCGCCGCCATCGCGCCGGAGGTGCTGGCGCGCAGCGGGGCGCAGACCCTGGCGGTCGACCGCGGCCGGCCGAGCGACGGCCTCCCGCTCCGGTGGTTCCGGCTGTGGACCGATGGGGAGCCCGTCCCGCGTCGGTGGCTCGCGACCGCGCTCGCCCCGCTCGTCCCCCGGCTCGTGTCGGCCGTCCACGACGACCGGAGCGGCCAGTTCCTGTACGAGCGCCGGTCGCCCGACGGCGCGCTGCGGCTCGTCGCCACCGACGCCACCACCCACGTGTTCGGCGCGCTGGACCCGGCCGCCCGCCGGACGATCGCCGGGTGGGCGCCGCGGACCGCGCTCGCCCTCGGGCTGGCGCTCGAGTTCCCCGACGAGCCCGCCGGGGCCGCGTACACCCGGGTCCGGGGTCAGCGGTTCGCGGTCGCGGAGGGCGGGGCGGTCCTGGCGCGCGCGGCGCCGGCGGCGTCGCGGGAGGGCGTCCAGCCGCTGATCGAGCCGGACGTCGACGACGCCGAGTTCGACGGGGACGACGACGGCCCGCCGATCGCCTGGGGGGACGAGGCGAGTGCGGCGTCGGAGCCGTCGCTGATGGACGCGCTCGCCGCCGCGGACGCGACGTTCGAGGCCGGCGCGGTCGACGAGGCGATGGCGGCGTACCGCGCGGCGATCGCGCGCGCCCCGACCGACGACCTCGGGTGGCACGTGCTCGCGCGGAGATCGCTCGAGGTCGGCGACCGCGCGGGCAGCCTGGTGGCGTTTCGGCGGGCGGTCGCGCTCAACCCGGGCAACGTGTTCGATCTGCGGGACGATCCGTTCGACGCGCTCGCCGACGATCCCGAGCTGGCGCAGGTCCTGGTCGAGGAGCGCGCTGTGGGACTGACGCCTCCGGGCGACGAGGCTCGGCCCACTCACCGCGCCAGCACGATCTCCGCCACCCGCCGGCCCACGAGGCCGACGCCCTCCGGCTCCGGATCGCACCCCGGCGACGTCCCGGTCATGTGCAGCCCGTCGTGCAGCGGCGCGTCCATCACGTCGACGTACACGGCGTGCGGGTCCGTCGCGACCCACGCCTGCTGGTGGGCCCGGATCTCGTCGGCGAACGTGTACGGCGCGACAGCGTCGGCGCGCGCCCCGACCACGACGATCAGCAGCGACTCGCCCCACGCGCCCCGGAACCGCGCCGCGAGCTCGGTCAGGCGGTCCGGGTAGGCGTCGGCCGCGGCCTGCGACTGGGCGTCGCCCTCGCCCTGCATCCACACGAGCACCGTCGGCGCGACCCCGACCGCCTCCGCCTCGGCGATCGTCGCGTCCGCCTCGGTGTCGAGCCACTGGGTGATGTTCGAGCCGGACAGGCCGTGCTTCGCGAACCGGACGGTGACCCCGGCCCGGTCGAGCTCCTGGACGAACGCGGCCTCGGGCCCGTGGTGCGCGCCGAGCCCGAGCCCGGCGCCCCACGCCGCCTTCACGACCCCGTGGTCGTACCACGCCGACCCGGCGGGGACGTCGAACCCGGGCAGGCCGTTCTGGTACCCCTCGAGGTTGCTCTGGCCGGCCCCGGCGACCTCGAGGTGGGTCAGCGGCGGGGCGGTGTCTCCGGTCGGCCCCGGGACCGCGGTGTCGCCGGTGGACCCGGTGGACCCGGTCGTCCCAGTGGAGGCGGTGGACCCGGTGGACCCGGTGCCGCCGGTCT
>JBEBJW010001513.1:0-2067 GCA_040079715.1 Myxococcota bacterium
GACAGCCCCGGTCCCGGGACGGGCGGTCGATCCGGTCGCCACCGCCGAGCGCCTGACCGGGCGACGGCCGACCGGGGTGGTCGGGCCGCTGGTGGCGGTCGCCGGCGACGTGGTGTGGTTCGAGCGGGAGCGGAAGGTGATCCGATGGGACGGCCGACGGGAGCGGGACGAGGGGTCGATCGGGCAGCTGCTGGCGTCGCTGGCGCTCGACTGGTCGACGCGGTGAACCCCGGTTCCCCTGGAGCACCGCCCGGCCCGGGCGTCGCCGTCGGGGGGCCCCACCCTGGCCTGACCCCGGATCCGGCGTCGCGCGACGGTCTCCCGGCCGGTCGCCGCGGTCCGCTCGCGCTCCTGTCGTGCTGCGACGGCGAGGATCTCGCGATCGCGGTCGGAGAGCGGCTCGGGGTCGCGGTCACCCCCGGCCGGGACGTGTGGTTCGCGAGCGGGGAGGCGAAGTACGTCGTCGGCGACAACGTCCGTGGCTGCGACTGCTACCTGTTCCAGCGCGCGATCGCGCCCGGCGAGGTCCGCACGGTGTACGACCGGCTCGGCGCCGTGCTCCACGCGGTGGACGCGCTCCGCCACGCCGACGCCGCGCGGGTCACCCTGATCCTGCCGTACTTGCCGGGTTCTCGGCAAGACAAACGCAAGAACCACGCCCGGGAGGGGGTGTCGACCAACCTGTTCGCCCGGCTGTTCCGGACCGCGGGCGTGTCGATGGTGGTGACGGTCGACCCGCACAACGAGGCGATCGTCGGCGCGTACGACCCCGCGACCTGCGTGCTCGAGGCGGTGTCGGTGGTGGCGCCGTTCGCCGGGTTCCTGGCCGAGCGGGGCCTCGTCGCGGACGTGGTCGCGTCGACCGACGTGGGCGGGCTCGAGCTCGCGCGGAAGTACGCCCACCTCCACGGGCGCCCGATCGCCGCCCTGTCGAAGGAGCGCGATTACAGCCGCCCGAACACCGTGGCGAACACCACCGTGATCGGCGAGGTCCGCGGGCGCTCGGTGCTGATCGTCGACGACATCGTCGACACCGCCGGCTCGGTCGACGCCGCGGTGCGCGCGCTGTGGGACGAGGGCGCGACCGACGTGGTGATCGCCGGGGTCCACCTGCTGCTGTGCGGGCCGGGGGTCGATCGGATGGTGGCGCTCCGACAGGAGGCCGAGCGGCGCGGGTTCACCCTCCAGGTCGCCGGCACGTCGAGCGTCCGGCCGGCGAACGCGCCGACGTGGATCCACTGGTTCGGGATCGAGCCGCTGCTGGCGTCGATCATCCACTCGGTGAACACCCGCGGCAGCGTCCGGGCGCTCGAGTAGGGGCCGTCACGGCGCGGTGGCGCTCCCGCGGATCCACGGCCGGAGGAACGCCGGCACGGTCGGCGGCTCCTCGACGGTCACCCGGTCGACCACGAATCCGGCCGCCCGGACGTGGTCCAGCGTGGGGCGGGTCAGCCGGCAGTTCCCGGCGACGCAGGCCCAGCCGGGCTCGAGGACCCGCTGGGCGGCCCGGCGCCACCCGTGGCCGCCGACGTGCTCGACGAACCGGAACGTCCCGCCGGGGCGGAGCACCCGCGCGATCTCGGCCAGCGCCCGCGCCGGGTCGGCGACCGAGCACAGGACCAGCGTGCCGACCACCGCGTCGACCGACCGATCCGGGGCGGCGAGCGACTCGGCGGGGGACGGATCCACCCGCACGGACCGAACCCGGGCGAGGGCGAGCTTCTGGACGAGCTGGGCGCGCATCGGCTCGCTCGGCTCGGTCAGCACGAGCTCGTCCACCTCCGGTGGGTAGTAGGGCAGGTTCGCTCCGGTCCCGGCGCCGATCTCCAGCACCCGCCCGCTGAGATCGCCGACCAGCGTCGCGCGCCACCCGGCGAGGAACGTGCGCTCGGATCGGGCGAGCACCCCGTCGTACAGCGGCGCGAACCAGCTCACGCCCGTCCGTATCCCGCGGGGTTACCGATCGGGGCAGGGGGCCCGATGGGGTGGTTCGCGGACCGGATCGCGAAGTGGCGGGGCCAGGTCGTCGCGCAGGCGTCGGCCACGGCGGCGTCGGCGGCCGCGTCG
>JBEBJW010001514.1:0-2066 GCA_040079715.1 Myxococcota bacterium
AGACAGGCGGTTGGTCGCGCGGGACGAGGCGGTCGGGTGTGTCCGGTGGGCGTGGGCGTCGGTCGCGTGGGACGAGGCAGTGGGTCGCGCGGGACGAGGCCGCGCGCGGCGGCGCTCCGTCGACGCGGCGCGGGCAGTTCCAGCCCCGAGCGGTCGAGCGGGGAATTCATCTTCGCCCCGGACTTCGTCGGGCGAAGCTGAATTATGTTCCTCCCCAGGGAGGGAATTCAGCGAGCACTCCCGCGCGCGGGTCGCCGAGCACGAGCCCCGGACACTCTCCTCGGCGCCGGCGGTTCGGCGAGCGGCATGTGCGGGGTCGAGTCTCGAACGGGGAACCGAGGGCAGGGGTTCGACCTCACCACCACCCGCGCGCGGTACGCCGGTCACACCAGCAGCGTGACCTCGCGGCGGAGCTCCTTGTCCGGCCCGGTCTCCCCGCTCGCGGCCCGGACCAGCAGCTTCAGGATGTGCGGCCCGAGCAGATCGATCTCGGTGCTCACGAACCGCTGCTCGCCGTACGCCCGCATCGTGTCGACCTGCTGGGCGAGGACCTTCGCGTCCTGGGCGAAGATCCGGAGCGCCAGCGGCGTGACCACCGGCTTGATCAGCCAGCCCGGGATCCGCGACCGGAGCGCGACCACCGCGAACAGGCGGGTCGAGAAGTCGCCCTCCGGGGTCAGCGCCGCGTCGACCACGATGTGGTTCTCGGCCCCGATCCGGTACTCGACCTCGACGATCGACGGCAGGTAGAACCGATCGAAGTGGACGACCTCGCCGCCGGACGGCGACAGCAGCCGCCCGACGATCCCGGACGGGCGCGCCTCGCCGATGTACTCGCACTCCGCCTGGTCCGGCGTGCGGCGGACCACGCACCGGATCGGCTGGCGGGCGCCGTCGTTCCGGAACAGCCCGCCGTGGAGGAACGCGGTGTGCGGCACGTCGAGCGCGTTCTCGGCCACCGCGTGGATCGAGCCGGCGGCGGCGACCTCCCGGCGGACGACGGTGTACCCGGGCGTGTCGGCGAACCGGAACCGGAACGGCTCGACCTCCGGGACCTCGCCCGCCCGGCCCCAGACCCACACGTAGCCCTGCTGCTCGCGGACGGCGTGCGCGTCCGCCGCGTGGGCCGACCGATCCGACTCGCCGGTGTAGCCGGGGATCGCCTTGCACCGACCGCCCGGCTCGAACCGCCAGCCGTGGTACGGGCACTGGAGCGTTTCCCCGACGACCGCCCCGCCGGACAGCGGCACGTTGCGGTGGGGGCACCGATCGGCGAGGGCACCGGCGACCCCGGACGCGGTCCGGAACAGCACCAGCGGCTTGCCCCACAGCCGGACCGGGATCGGGCGGCGACCGAGGGCCGCCGAGGTGGACAGCACGTACCAGGCGCGCTCGACCCGCGGCGGAGAGAGCCGGTCGGTCGAGATGGCGCCTGGGTCGGTGGTGTGCGTCACGGCACCGTGATCGTAATCGACTTCGGGACCTTGCCCACCCGGGTCTTGGTGATCCGAGCCTGCAGCTCCTCGTACAGCTTCGTGTTCTCCTCGACCGTGCCGAGCTCGGGCACCGCGGCCTCCTGCTGGCGCTCGGGGAGCTTCGCGATCCAGAACTCCGGGGCTTCGCCCGACTCGAACACGAACAGCCACTTGTGGCGATCGGCCCCGTCCCAGACCTTCGCGTCCTTCGTCTTGACCTTGGTGGTGGTCTTGAGGACGCACATGTACATCGCCGGCTCGAACGCCGAGTCGTACGTGCAGTCGACGTCGGTCGGCGATCCGTAGGTGATGTCGATCTGGCGGATGTCCGACCACGGCACGTCGACCTCGGTCCCGCCGCCCTCGAGGGTCAGCTTGAGGTCGCCCTCGGCGTCGGACCAGCCCTGGTCGCCGTACCAGTCGACGGTGCGCTCGACCCGGACGACCTTGCCCTTCTGGCTGGAGCCGTCGGCGAACGTGATCGCGGCGCCGAAGTCGGCGTTGTGCGGGCGCTGGGCCGGAGGGATGTCCGCCGGGGCGGGCTCGGGCTCGGGCTCCGGGGCAGGCTCGGGCGCAGCGACCGGGACCGGA
>JBEBJW010001515.1:0-2062 GCA_040079715.1 Myxococcota bacterium
CGGCCCCCGGTCGGACCCACGGCGGGGTGAACCACGACCCGATCGACGTCCGACCGAGCCAGCTGCCGTCGTCGTCGTACCGGTCGAACCCCTGGTCGAGCCCGGACCACGCGGCGACCGCCGACGACGACACGAACGCGCCGGTCGGCCGCCCGGAGGCCCGCAGGACCTCGAACACCGTCTCGTACCCGCGCGACAGGCGGTCGGTCCGGGTGAGGATCCCGTGCCGGAGCGGGTGGAGTCCCACGAGCACCGACGCGTTCGCCGCCCGTGGGTCGGGGGTCGGGCTGACCGCGTCGGTGAACCGGACCCCGCCGTCGGTCAGGGCCACGAGCGCGGGCGGGACGGCGTCGGCGCCGAGGCCATCGACCGTGATCACCACCACCGACGGGCCAGGGTGGGGCCCCCCGACGACATGGCCGGTCGCGACGGTCGGCGTTGGCTCCCGCCCGGACGCGAACCCGCCGATCGCGGCCCCGAGCCCCGCGACGACGAACCCGAGCGTCACGACCGGGAACGGGCGGGCCACCACCGGCTCGTCGCCGTCGGTCAGCCCGACCTCCCGCCGGACCCAGAACCGCGCGTTCAGCCCGGCCGCGACCGCGAGGGCCACCGTGACCGCGGCCAGCACGGCGACGCCGATCCACTGGCCCTCGACCCGGAGCTGGGCGATCCGCGGGGCGGTGAGCGCGGCGACCAGCACCCCGGCCGCGAGGCCCACCTGGAGCCCGATCCCGCGATCCACCCGCCACCGCCGCGCTACGATCCCCGCCGCGAGGGCCACCGCGAGGCCGATCGACGCGTCGAGCCCGACCGCCGCTGCGGCCGCGAGCAGCCACCGCCCGAGCGCCACCGGCAGCGGGTGCTCGAACCCGGTGGCGGCGAGATCCGCCCCGGCCACCGCCGCGGCGACGCCGACCACGTGGCGCGCGAGCCGCGGGTACCGTCCTGCCTCGGATCCGGTGCTCTCGGGTCCGGTCCATTCGGGTCCGGTCAATATCTCGCCGTCATCCGCGCGCCGGTGGTCAGCTCCGCCACCCGCCGCTCGTCCGCGATCCGGAGGTTCGGGATCGTCACCCCCAGCGTCTCGACGACGCCCGCGCGGCGCGCGGCCCCGATGTCGAGCTCGAACCGGACGTTCGCCTCGTCGAGCTTCTTGATCAGCGCTGCCAGCCCCGGCACCCGGAACACCTGGGCCAACCGGTCGACCTGGAGCAGGCGCGCGCCCGCGTCGGTGAACAGGAGGACCACTTCGAGCCCGTAGGCCGAGTTCTGGAGCGCGAACCGGGCGGCGCGCTCGAACGCGTCCGGCGCGTCGCGGTACAGCCAGACGACGCAGAACGGGCCGGACGGGGTCTCACCGTCGCCCTCCCCAGCAGGCCCAGCCCTCACCGGCCCAGCACCCACCGGCCCAGCACCCACCGGCCGTCGCTCGTCCGCCACCGGCACTCCTCGGGGTCAGGGTAACCCCGCGCGCGCTTCCCGCCGGGGGTCCGGGTCTGGTAGGAACGCGTCGCACAGGAGCCACCGACGATGAACGCGATCACCGTGGAGGCCGGACACCTGAGGTGGGGTCCGGTCCCGGATCCGATCCCCGGGCCCGGCGAGGTCACGATCCGGGTCTACGCCACCGCCGTCAACCGAGCGGACCTGCTCCAGCGTCTGGGCGCGTACCCGCCGCCCCCCGGCGCCTCGCCGATCCTCGGGCTCGAGTGCTCGGGGACGATCGCGAAGGTCGGCCCGGGCGTCACGGCGTTCACCCCCGGAGACCCGGTGTGCGCGCTGCTCGCCGGCGGCGGGTACGCCGAGCTCGTCGCGTGCCCGGCGTCGCACGTGCTGCCGGTCCCGCGCGGGCTCGATCTGGCCGATGCGGCCGCGCTCCCCGAGGCCCTCGCCACCACCTGGATGGCGCTCCGAACCTGCGGGAGCCTCGGCCCGGGCGAGCGGGTGCTGATCCACGCCGGGGCGAGCGGGATCGGGACCGCGATGGTCCAGGTGTGCCGCGCGTGGGGCAACCCGTGCTTCGTGACGGCGGGCACCCCGGACAAGGTCGCCCGGTGCG
>JBEBJW010001516.1:0-2060 GCA_040079715.1 Myxococcota bacterium
GGTCGTCAGATCGACCACACAGCCCTGCAGCGCCAGCTCGTCCACGGGGGGTGCTCAACCTGCGCGGACAACCGCCCGGGCGTGTCGCGGGGTCCGGCGCCGGCGGTTAACCGGGCCCGATGGTTTGGTTCACGGTGGCGGCATTCGGCGGCGAACCCACGGTCGGGGCGTTGATCCGCCCGGAGGTGGCGCTCGATCTCGCGAACGACTTCGCGGACGAAGACACGTTCGAGGTCAACACGTTCGGGCGCGCGTTCGCCCGCGGCGAGCTGAAGAACGGCGATCGGTGGTTCTTCGAGGGGCGGTTCCAGCACCACCTGCTGAACGGGGCGGACCTCGAGGGGTGGTGGGATCTCGATGTGGGCGAGACCGGGATCGACGCGAAGGTCGCCGGGCCGGTCCGCCTCCGGGCGGGCGCCCTGATCGAGCGGTGGGGTCGGCTCGATCTGCTGCCGATCGCGGACGTGCTGAACCCGCGCGACGGGCGGACGGGGCTGCTGACCCCGGCCGAGTTCCAGCGAATCCCGATCCCGATGGCGGTGGTCCGGGTCGGCACGGACCACGTGTCGGCCGACACCGTGCTGATCCCGTTCGCCACCGCCGACCGGATGTGGCTGCGCGAGTCGGACTGGGCGTACGTCCGGCAGGGCTGGGCGGACGAGTACCTCGGCCAGGTCGACCGGTGGGAGGGCGACTCCGAGTCGAAGAGCCTGCTGTCGAACCTGATCCCGAACAGCCGGCTCGGGATCCGCGACCAGTCGCCGGCGATGCGGCGCGGCCTCGACGCGGCGGTCAACGGCAACAACCTGCCGGAGGCGCTGTTCGGGAACGGGGAGATCGCGGAGCGGCTGACCGTCCACGGCGGCAACGCCGACCTCGGGGTCGAGGTCGGGTACCTCCGGAGCCGCCAGCCGCAGTCGGCGCTCGATCCGGCGTTGGTCACCTTGATCCAGACGGAGGTGGTGCCGCCGCAGACCGGCGCCGACTTCACCCTCACCGACGTCCAGGCGGCGATCACCAACGGCCCGCTCGACGTGGAGTGGCCGCGCACGGTGGTGGCCGGGCTCGACGGCGCGGTGCTCGCCGGGCCGATCCAGATCCGCGCGGAGTCGATGTTCCAGTCGGCCCGGGTCGTCCGCCAGTCGTACACCCGGTCGACCACCGTGCCCCAGCTCGGCGCCGGGATCGGGCTCGACTACGCGCACGGCAGCTCGCTCGTGGTCACGCTCGAGACGCGGTGGCAGCACCTGTTCGATCCGCCGGACGAGCTCCTGTTCAGCCTGCCGGACCAGATCCAGATCGCCGGCGGGATGCGGCTGTCGGTGGTCCACGAGAAGCTGACGATCCAGCTCGGCGGCGCGTACGACCCGACGTTCTCGGAGTACCTCGGCAAGCCGTCGGTCGGGTGGCGGTTCGGCGACGGGGTCTCGGCGGAGGTCGGCGCGGTGCTGCTCGGCGGCGACACCCCGCCTGCGGCGGACCTCCGGAGCGCGTTCGTCTACACCGGCGGACCGCTGTCGTACTGGACGTCGAACGACTGCGTGACGTTCGCGTTGACGCTGATCAAGTAGGACGACGGAGCGGGACCCCGGATCGATCGTTACGGTCGAGCTGAGGTGCGCCGATGGTGCCGATGGTCCGGGCGACGCTGTGGCTGGCGATGTCGGCGATCGCCGTCCCTCCCCCGCCCGCGGCGCCGCCGGGCTCCGCTGAGCCGCATCCCGAGCCCGCGACCCTCGCGGTGGACGGCGGCGCGATCCAGGTCGTGGTGCCGGGCGCCCTCGCGGGTCCGGCGCGGACCGCGCTGCTCGCGTTCGTCGAGCGGTCGGCCCACGCGGTCGGGGCGTGGTACGGGCGGTTCCCCGCGGCGGCGCTCCGGATCGACGTGTCGGTCACCGACGGGGCGAAGATTGGCCCGGGCACCACCTGGCCCGGGACCCCGCCCCACCTCGCGCTCGGGGTCGGGGCGCGGATCGACCGGGCGGGGTACGACCGGGACTGGGTGCTGGTCCACGAGCTGATCCACCTCGCGTTCCCCCCGGTGGCGGACCGGCACCACT
>JBEBJW010001517.1:0-2059 GCA_040079715.1 Myxococcota bacterium
CTGCTCGCGCGCGGCGAGCGGGTGCGGGTGGTGGTGCGGTCGGCGGACCAGGGGAAGGCGTGGGCCGACCGCGGGGCCGAGGTGGCGGTGGCGGACCTCGGGGATCGGGCGGCGGTCGCGCGGGCCCTCGGGGGGGTCGACGGCGCGTACCTGCTGGTCCCGCCGGTGTTCGCGGCGGCGGATCCGATCGCGGCCGGGACCGCGGTCGCGACGGCGCTGGCCGACGCGGCGGCGGAGGCGGGGATCCGGCACGTGGTGCTGCTGTCGTCGGTCGGGGCCGAGCACCCGACGGGGACCGGGCCGATCCGGATCCTCCACGCGGCCGAGGGGCTGCTGCGGGCCCGCGGGGTCCCGACGACCGCGCTCCGGGCGTCGTACTTCCTCGAGAACTGGGGCTCGGTGTCGGCGGTCGCGAAGTCCGACGGGGTGTTGCCGATGTTCGTGGCGGCGAACCGGCCGCTGCCCCAGGTCGCGACCCGGGACATCGGCGAGGCCGCCGCGACGCTCCTGGTCGAGGGGCCGCCGGCGGGCGGGTTCCGGACGGTCGGGCTCGCCGGTCCGACCGACTGGACGCCGACCGAGATCGCGGCCGAGCTCGGGCGGCTGTTCGGGCGGACGGTGACCCCGGCCGAGTCTCCGCTGTCGGCGGCGATCCCGGCGCTGACGGCCGCTGGGCTGCCCCCCGCGTGGGCCGCGCTGTACGCCGAGCTGTACGCCGGGGTCGCCGACGGCAAGGTCGCGTTCCCGAACGGGCCGGATCGGCGCGGGACCACCACCGCCTCCGGGGTGTTCGGGTAGCCGTCACCGGAGGAGCGCGATCGCCGCCTCGAGCTCCACGTCCCGCCCGTCGCGCAGATCCGCGGCGGTCGGGGCGACCTCGACGTCCGGGGTGATCCCGATCCCGTGGAACGGCCCGCCGTCCGGGAACAGGACCTCCATCCCGGTGAACGTGAAGTACAGGCCCCCGGGCATCCACAGGCCGGTGATGTTGCCGTTGGTGCCCGCGCTCCGACGGCCGACCACCGTGACCCGGTCCGCCCCGACCAGCATCATCGAGAAGTTCTCGGCCGCCGACGCGGTGCCCGGTCCGACCAGCAGCACGATCGGCCCGGTGTACGCGCCGGTGCCGAGCAGCGGGTACTGCTCGACGTCGACCGTCAGCAGGTCCGGTCCGGTCCGGTCGTTCACCAGGAACTGCGGCGAGCCGAACGCCCCGTCGATCAGCGCCGCCGCGACCTCGTAGTGGGAGATCGCCGGGTAGCCGCGCATGTCGACCACGAGGCCGGTCGCCCCCGCCGCGTCGTCGATCACCGCCAGGGCGTCGGCCGTGTCGAACGTCACCTCGGACGCCAGGTTCAGGAACGCGATGTCTGGCGCGCCGAGATCCGCCAGCCGACCGCTCGGCCGGAGCGAAGGCTCCCACGGGGTCTGGACGTACAGGTCGTACGGCTGCGGGTCGATCGTCACCTCGCGCGCGACGCCGTCGGGATCGACCACCCCGTAGGTCGTCGGGGCGTCGAGCTCGGCCAGCTGCCGCGACGCGAGGTCCAGCGCGTACCCGTCGGTCGCCGCGCCGTTCCAGGTCAGCAGGTCCTCGTACACCGCCTCGATCGACAGGCCGTCGATCGCGGTGATCGTGTCTCCGGGCGCCAGCCCCTCGATCATCGACCACCGGACGACCGGGCGCCGATCCGCGAGGTGGTCGAACGTCACCGGCAGGTACCCGGCCGGCGGTGGGGCGGTGGTCGCGGCGAAGAACACGTGGCCGTCGTGGAGGGCCTCCCCGAGCCGCCCGAGCGCCCGGGTCGCGCCGTTGGTGGTCGAATCGAGCGGGGCGGACAGCAGCTCGAGCAGCCGGTCGTCGAACGCGGCCCCGGTCGGGTCGCCGATCGCCGCGCCGTACCGCCAGAACTGCCGCACCGCGCCGTGGACCGACACCAGGTCCGACCGGAGCACCGGCTCGTCCAGGTCGGCCGGCGGCGCCTCGTCGAACGGGCTCCGGAGCGGCAGCGGGTCCGCCTTCTTGCCCTTCGCCGGGGTCGGGGCGGGCCACGCGGCG
>JBEBJW010001518.1:0-2055 GCA_040079715.1 Myxococcota bacterium
CGGTCGCTCCGAGTCGTCCCAGCGAGCCGGGACGGCGGCCCGAAGACTCGCGTCAGGAGCGCGTGAACGCTCCCGGAGGGAGCATTCCCGAGCGCTCCTGGCCTGTAGCCTGGCCGTCGGGGGCTGGGGCCGCTGTGACCGACGGGCCCGAGTCGGGTATCCTTGCCTGCATTCGAGGACCCCCGGCTCCATGAAAGTCTGTCCTGAGTGCGGCACCCAGTACGAGGATCACGTCCCGACCTGCATCGCGGACGGCGCGGCGCTGGTGGCGGAGCGGGTTCGCGCCGAGCCGACCCCCCGCCCGGCGCCGCTGGTCGTGCCGCCGCCCCGCCGGGGCTCATCCGCGGGCCTCGTGCTGGCCGTCGCGGTGGTCCTGTTCGTGGTTTCAGGTCTTGCAGCGACGGTGGCGCTGGTGGTAACGTTTTCGGACCTGGTCGGGAGCTCGTCCGTTCCGCAGCCGGTCCCGGTGGCCTCCCCCCGCCCCGAGCCGACCCCGGAGCCGACGCGCGAGCAACCGCCGGTCGAGGTGATGCTCGTCTCGAATCCGGAGGGGGCGAAGGTGTACGAGAACGATCAGTTCGTGTGCGAGACGCCGTGCACGGTGCTGCACCCGGCCCACGTCCAGCTCCCGCGACAGTTCGTGTTCCGGGCGGAGGGCCACAAGGACCGCACCGTCGAGATGACCGACGTGAACCAACCGATCACGGTGGAGCTGACGCGGATCCGCGCGGCGACATCGACGGCGCCCCAGTCGAACCCGGCCGTGCCCCGGCCGTCGATCGGACGGGAGCGCTGACCCGAGCGGGGAGGACCTCGTGAAGCGCGACGATGCCGACGAGCCGGAAGAGACGGCGACCCTGATCTACGGCCGCGACGCCGCCGCCGACGCCGCCCTCGGGCGCGACGAGGTGCGGTTCGACTACGCCGCGTTCGAGCGGACGATGGACCAGCAGCGGCCCGGGACGCCGGATCCCGTCCTCCACCGCCCCCCGGTCGACGCGGTCCAGAAGCGCCGGACGATCGATCCCCAGTCGATCCCGAAGGACGACGCGGTGTACGACATCCGTCAGCTCGGCAAATTCCAGGTCGTGACTGTCCGGGGTCAGCTCAACGAGTCGTTTCCGGGGCGGACGATCGGCGCGTCCCTCCACAGCCCGACCCTGTTCGATCTGACCGACGTCGACCGGGTGACGTCGTTCGGGGTCCGGTCGTGGCTCGAGATGCTCGAGGTCGCGCACCTGCCGTTCGCGGTGTTCGTGCGGGCGAGCCCCGCGATCGTGAACCAGATCACGATGATGCGGAACTTCTGCGGCACGGCCAAGATCCAGTCGCTGATCGCGCCGTACGCGTGTCCGCGGTGCGGGTCCGGGTTCGGCGTGCCGTTCGACGCGATCGCCGATCGGACGCTGCTCCGCGCGCGGAACCCGCCGAAGGTCGTGTGCCCCGAGTGCCGCGGTCCGGCCGAGATCGACGAAGACCCGTGGGTGTACTTCGACATCGACGACCACCTGCTCGAGGAGGTCGAGGACGACCTGCAGCGGGCGCTCGAGCAGCTCGGCGACGGGCCCCGCCGGCCGCCGGTCGAGAAGTCGATCGCCGGCGACCTCACCCGGGTGCGGATCAACGGCGTCGTCGGGCAGACCACCCGGCTGCAGCGCGCGTTCTCCGGGCTCGAGGGCAAGGTGGTGCTCGATCTCCGCGGGGTGACGGAGTTCCACCCGGACGGCCTCGACAACCTCCTCGGGTGCCTGGCGAAGCTGCCGGAGGAGGTCGTGCGGCTGGTGATCGAGGGGGCGCCGCTCCCGCTGGTCCAGCGGCTGATGGATCCGCGCCCGCCGCGGGTGTCGGTGAACTCGGTCGTCACCACGGTCCGGTCGCTGTCCCGGCCGCTGCGCCGTCGGCTGTGCATCGACCTGAAGCTCCACCGGGCGGCGCTCAAGGACGGCCAGGTCCCCGAGCTCGATCTGCCGTGGCGCGGCGACCCGATGGAGCTCGAGGGCCACGAGCTGCTGACCGAGGCGCTCGCGCTGGTCCCCCCGGTGCCGGGGGGCACGT
>JBEBJW010001519.1:0-2055 GCA_040079715.1 Myxococcota bacterium
TGGCCAGCGTAGAGGAGCCCGTCCTCTGGCCGACCGCGCTCGACGCCGATCCCGCGTGCCGCTTCGTCCGCGAGGCGATCGTCCCGCTCGCCGACGCGGCGATCCCGCTGCCGGCGCCGGTCGCCCTCGGCGCGACCGCGGCCGAGCCCGGGTTCGCGGTCTGGCGGTGGGGCGGGCTGACCGCGCAGGACCCCGGGGATCTCCAGGTCGACCGCTCCGGGTCGACGTCCCAGGGCGGGCGGGCGTTCGACATCGAGCTCGAGCCGCCGCCGTCGTACCTCCCGAGTCCGCTGTTCGACCCGCCGGGCAGCCGTCGGTCGCTCGCGACGTTCGCGGACGAGTTCGCCGGCAAGTGGCCGGAGCTCCGTGCGATCTCCGACCTCGCGTCGGTCGGGCTGTACGACCTCGCAGGCCCGATGCTCGGCGACTGGTACGAGCAGTGGCAGGACCAGGTCCGCCACCGGGACGCCACCGCGCGCCGCCTGTCGGGCACCTCTCCGGAGGCGTGGCGGGACCTGTTCCTGGCCGCGCGCGACCACCACGACACCGCCCGGTTCGTGTACGGCTGGTGGGACACGCTCGAGCCGGCCCGCCAGACCGACGCGTACCGCCTCGGATACCCGCTGGCCCACGACCGGTACGTGTGGAGCCACGCCCGGGCCCACGACCTCGACCCGTACCTCGTGCTCGGGCTGATGCGGCAGGAGTCGACCTACAACGCCTCGGCCCGGTCGCGGGTCGGCGCGCGCGGAGCGATGCAGATCATGCCCCGCACCGGCCACCTGCTGGCGGATCTCGCGCACGACACCGAGTTCGACGCCGGCGACCTCGAGGACCCCACCGTCGCCGTCGGGTACGGGATCCGATACCTCGGCCTGTTGATGCGCCGGTTCGACGGGGTGTATCCACTGGCGGTCGCGTCGTACAACGGCGGACCGTTCAACGTGTCGGCCTGGCTGAAGGGCACCGGGATCGACATGCCGATCGACGCGTTCGTCGAGCACATCCCGTACCGGGAGACCCGCGACTACGTCAAGAAGGTCTCCGAGGGATACGCGGCGTACGTGGCGCTGTACGGCCCGATCGGCGCCGAGGTGACCCTCCCGCTGTCCCCGCTCGCGGACCGGGTCGAGGTGGTCGATTTCTGAGCACCCGGGCCCGCGGTGGCTGGTGGGCGTCGGAACGGTGCTCGCGGTGGCGATCGCCCTGGCGGCGGCGTCCCCGGCGACGGCCAAGCCGCGGAAGGCCGCCGCTGATCCTGCGATCGGCGCGCCGCCGGTGAAGCTCGAGGTGGACGAGCTCGGCGGAAAGCTGTTCCCCCGCGAGCTGCCGCTCGATCCCGGCGGGGCGGCGGTCGGCGTCGCGAACCCGAGCGCCCAGGCGTGCGCCGCCTGCCACCCGGACATCGCCGATCAGTGGGCGCGATCGGCCCACGCGGGCCCGCCGAGCCGCGCGCTGCGCGACGCCGCGGTCGGGATGCCGGCCTGCCTCGGGTGCCACCTCCCGTTGACCAGCCAGCACGAGCAGCTGTACGCGTACGACGGCGGGCGGATCGATCGGGCGGTCGCGGCGGACAACCTCGCGTTCGACCCGACCCTGACGATCGAGGGCGTGACCTGCGCCGCGTGCCACGTCCGCGACGGCGCGATCGCGGTGTCGACCGACGTGGCGGCCTCCCACGCCGCCCCGCACCGGATGGTGTGGGCGAAGGCGCTGGGCGACAGCGACGGGTGCGCCGCCTGCCACCAGCTCGCGTGGCCGGGATCGCCGGAGCCGCTGTACGACACGTTCGGCGAGTGGAAGCGGTCCGGGTTCGCCGAGGCCGGGATCACCTGCCTCGGCTGCCACGCGCGCGGCGGCGCGGACGGCGCGGTCGGGGCGGACCACGCGATGGTCGCCGAGCCCGCCCGGGCGGTCAGCGTCCTGCTCGGCGCGTCGACCCTCCGGCTGGTCCGGGGCGGCGCGCCGCTGCCGGTGTCGATCACCCTCCAGAACACCGGCGCCGGGCACGCGTTCCCGACCGGGACCCCGTTCCGCGGCGTCCGGATGCGGGTC
>JBEBJW010001520.1:0-2055 GCA_040079715.1 Myxococcota bacterium
CCCTCTCCCCCACGGGCGGGGAGGGCGGACTGTCGCCGGGGACGCGTTCGCGCAGGGCGCGTTCGCGCAGGCCTCGTCAGTCGAGCTGGCCGCAGCCTGCGTACCGGCTGCTGGCGTCTTCCTCGGACAGGTCGGCGTCGGCGTCGACGACCACCAGGTCGCCGATCGGGGCGCCGTCTGCGTCGAACACCGTGATCTCGTCTCCGGGGACGAGGTCGTCGGTGAGCATCGCGGCGCCGTCGTCGAGCGCGACCGCCTCTCCGGTGGACAGCGCGGCCGACGCGCCGTCGAGGTCCAGCGCCAGGAGCGCCGACGACGGATCGTAGGTGCCAGCCAGGCCGCCGTTGCCGTCCACCACGGCGAGCAGCTCGGAGCCGCAGCCGGGCACGAGCGCCAGGAACATCAGGGATCGGAACATCGTGCACCTCGGGGCAGGGGAAGGGACCGCCGACGGAGCGCCGGCAGATCGGGGGTTCGGGTCAGCGCGCCCAATCGACCAGCGGGAGCGCGAGGTCGGTGCCGTCCCAGGTCACGGTGACCGGGGCGCCGGGCCCGAGCGCGCCGAGGTGGTCCATCAGCGCGTCGGAGGCGATGTCGTCGGGGGTCAGCCCGTCGACGGCGGCCAGGCAGTCCCCGGCGGCGAGCCCGGCCCGCTCGGCCTCCGAGTCGGCGATCACCGACGACACCACGAAGCAGCCGTCGACCGACTCGATGGTCCGGAACCCGGGCGTGACCCAGTCCGGCGCGAGGTCCCACGGACCGGAGGTGTAGCGGGACAGCGTCAGCCGCCCCTCGGGCGCGTCGACCCCGACCACGAACCGGCGGAGGAACGTGTGGCCGATCACCCCGTCCACCGGCCGATCCACCTCCAGCTCGAGCCGGACCAGCGACTCGGTGAACGCGTCGTCGGTGGTCGCGATCGCGACGGACGGGGTGGTGAGCCCGTCGAAGCGGACCTCGCCGGCGCCGATCTCGAGCGCGGTGAACCCGAAGTCGTAGGTGTGGGAACGCACGCCGAGCCGGTCGAGCGTCAGTGGGTCGACCATCAGGTACGTCGCGGCGGTGTCGAGCAGCAACGTCAACGGGACGTCGTTCACCTCGACGTCGACCAGGATCCGGCTGTCCTCGAACGCGAAGCACGGGCCGTCCCACAGGCAGGTGTCGCCCTCGCCGGTCGGCTCCACGTCGAGGGCCGCGACGGGCTCGATCCCGGTCGGGGCGTCGCCGAACCACAGCCGCTCCGACCGTGGGTCCATCCAGAACCGCTGGCGGAACAGCGCGTCGGCCCCGAGGATCCCGCCGAGCCCGACGATCTCGCCGCGGGCCTCGGCTTCGAGGACCGGGTCCGGCAGCGCCTCGGACACGATCACGTCGAGTCCGGAGACCTCACCGGCCGACCAGCCGGGGACGACGCGCTCGCCGGGCGGTCCGCCGACGGTCGACGGCCGCAGTTGGGTGCGGGGAGTGCCGGTGTCCACCAGGAGCCAATGGCCGGTCGAGTCGCGGACCCACGGGACGACCGTGTGGACATACGACGTCGACCAGGGCTCGTAGGAGGGGGTACTACAGGCTGCCAACAGGAGGAGCATCGGTTCTCCGCAGACCCACCACCTATCCATCGCGGCGAATCCGACCGCCCGCGCGAACGGTCGCTGAACATCGGTGAACCGTTCACCGACCCGGCGGTCCTCGGTCGAGGTCGGCCGGCTGCGCGTCCGGGCCCGTACGATGCTGTCGCGCGACGGTGCCCGGCGCCGGTCGGCCCACCGTCGCCGGCGGGGGCGAACGCGGATCGGAACTCGTGTCCCGCCAGGACGGCCGACCCCCGGGGTGATCCGCGCGAGCGGCCGGTCACCCGGCGCACGGATCGCCGAACCCGCCGTTCCGGAGCCGCCGCCGGACGGCACGCACGGGGGGCTCGTTCACCCGCGACCAGACCGCGGTCGCGACCCTGCTGGGGGAGGCTCACCGCACGCGGGAGACGCCGAGCGGGGGCGCCGAGGGAAAAGGGACCTGCGGTCCACCGTGGGACGCAGGCGCCAGCCTCTCCCGTGG
>JBEBJW010001521.1:0-2055 GCA_040079715.1 Myxococcota bacterium
GGGGAGTCCACCCCGCGGGCCGAGGTGGTGGCGCTCGCCCGGCGGATCCGCGCCCGCGGGATGGTCGCGAACCTCACCACCAGCGGGTTCCAGCTCGACGACGCGGCGGCGGCGACCGCGGCGGCCCTGTTCGGGCAGGTCAACGTGTCGCTCGACGGGGTCGACGACGCGGCGTACCGCGGGGTCCGCGGCTGGTCGGGCGCCGGGCTCGGGCTGCGGGCGATCGACCGGCTGGTCGCGGCGGGCGCCCGGGTCGGGGTGAACACGGTGATCACCCGGTCGAACGTGGACGCGCTGCCGGCCCTCGGGCGGGCCCTCGCCGACCGCGGGATCACCGACTGGCAGTGGCTGCGGCTCAAGCCGGTCGGGCGGGCGGCGGCGGACTACGCCGAGCGGACGCCGACCGCGGACCAGCTCCGGGCGCTGTGGCCGACCGCGTTGGCGATCGAGGCGGACACCGGGCTCCCGATCCGGTGGGACTGCGCGATGGTGCCGTTCCTCGCGGCGCACGGGCTGCCGGTCGAGGCGCTGCGCGCCCTGGCGGTGACGGGGTGCCCGGCCGGCCAGTCGCTGCTGGCGCGGACCGCGGGTGGCGGGTGGACGCCGTGCTCGTTCGCCCACGACGCGGCGGAGGCGGGCCCGGTCGACGCGGTGTGGGCGGCCGGCGGCGCGCTGACCCGGTGGCGGGGCAGGGTGGCGACCCTGTCCGCCGCGTCGGGGGGCCCCACCCTGGCGGAGCCGTGCGCGTCGTGCCCGTACGCCGAGGTCTGCCGCGGCGGGTGCCGGGTCGTGGCGGCGTTCCACGGGGATCCCGGCGCGCCGGGCCCCGAGTGCCCGCGGGTCGTGGCGTTCAGGGTCCAGGGTCCGGCGGTGGAGCGGCCGGCGGTCGGGCCGGGCGTGACCGGATGAGCGGCCCGCTGCCGACGCCGCCCGCAGCGCCTCCCCGCGGCCCACCTGGGTCGTCGGCCGGGGGCGCCACGCCGAAGCGGTCGCCGATCCGGACCCGCGCGGTCCAGCGGCGCCGGGCGCCCCACTCCGCCACCCGGTGGGCGCTCGCGGTGACGGTCGCGGCGGTGGTGTTCGTCGGGAGCTACGCGATCCAGCGGCTGGCCCGGCTCGCGTTCGCCGAGGCGGATCCGACCGCGGTGGTGTTGCTCGCGACCACCCCGTTCTACTGGCGGGTCGGGCTGGCCCTGGTCCACGCGGGGATCGCGGTGCCGCTGGTCGGGTTCGCGATCGACGACGACCAGGCGGTCCCGCTGCTCCGGTTCGCGCCGCTGTGGGTCCCGTGCCTGGTGCTGCCGCTGGCGCTGCTGATGGTGGCGTTCCCGTGAGCCCGCAGGCCTACAGCTGGCTGACCCACGTGCACGGCCACATCGCCGTCCTCGGGCTCGCGGTGCTGCTCCACCCGGTGATCACGCTCCGGCGGCGGACGGGCGTGTCGAAGAACATGCTGCTGTCGGCGGATCTCGGCGCGATGTTGCTGACGACGGCGTTCGCGATCGGATGGTTCGTGTACCCGGTGTACCGCAAGTCGGTGAAGCCGCCGCTGTGGCTCGGTCACCCGGAGGTGGTCCTGCGGTTCGAGAGCAAGGAGCACCTGGCGGCGATGGCGGTGGCGCTGGCGATCGCGGGTGCGCTGACGCTGCGGATCGCGGGGAGGCGGCCGGTGGGCCGGGAGGCGGCGTGGATCCTGCTGCTGCTCGGGTGGACGCTCGGGGTGATCACGGCGATGTTCGGCGTGTTCGTGACGGGCGCGGCCCACCCCGGATTTTGATGCCGCGGGCGCCCGGTCCCTGGCGGGAGGAAGCGGCGCGTGGCGGTGGGTGGATGCCGCGGGCGCCCGGTCCCCCGGGAGGGGTCTGCCCCGCGGTCGCAGGGTGCCGTAACGGCGACAGCGGGTGCGCCGCGCATCTTGGCGTCGGGGGCTCCGGCGAACGGCGCGAGGCGCGGCTCCGGGCTGGCCATCGGGGGAAGGAGGAGTGCCGGGGCGACCGTTGGTGCCGGCGGGAGCCGGGCGCTCCGGCGGCATCGACGACCGAACCTCCCCGGGGT
>JBEBJW010001522.1:0-2052 GCA_040079715.1 Myxococcota bacterium
GTCCACCCGATCACCACCGCCGCCGCGTGGAGCTGCGCCGGCACGTCCTTGCGCCGCGCGCGCAGCGCGACCTCCAGCGCCTGCACCGCGTCCACCGCTGCGTCCGGGTCCGCGTCCGCGTCCGCGGGCGCGGACAGTCGGCCGAGGGCCGCCACCACCGCCTCCCGCGTGTCGTGCCAGATCGCGACCTCCCACCCGCCGAGCGCCGGCATCGGCAGCGCGACGAGCGCCGCGATCGCCCGCTCGATCCGCGCCGGGTCCGGCCGCGGCCCGGTCAGCGCGACCGTCAGGGTCGGACCGTCCCACCGGAGCGACGCCACCGCCTGGTCCCACACTCCGACCACCCGCCGATCGCCGACCTCGGGGAACCCGAGCCCCCGGACCGGGGTCTGCCAGGGCTCGGCGGGCAGGGATCCCTGCCAGGCCCACCGCAGGCCGATCAACGTCGCGGATCCGAGCGAGACGGTCGCCACAGCGAGGAGGAACAACGCCACGCCCCATCGTAGCGGGTGACGCTCCGACCGGCGAGCGGCGCCCGAGACGCGGCGATCGCCCGGGACCCACGGGCCCGGCCGGGCCGGCTCGGGGGAGCGCTCACGGTGGAAACCCAGCCCCGAGCGGTCGAGCGGGAAACCAGCCCCGAGCGGTCGCCCGTCGGCGTCGATGCAGTGGAAACCAGCCCCGAGCGGTCGAGCGGGAAACCAGCCCCGAGCGGTCGAGCGGGAGATCAGGGCGAGGAGGGATCCCCGTGGGGGTGGTCCATCCCGGTCCGGCCCGAGCCGTCGTACGGCAACAACTCGAACCGGGTGGCGAGGAACCGCCCGTCCGGTCGGATCGAGCCGTCGACCACCGCCCGCCGCTCGACCGCGCACATCCCGTCGGGCTCGTGGGCGAGCGCCATGTCGTCCGGCGGGTGGACCCCACCGACCGGGTAGAACGTGCCGTCGATGTCGACCGCCCAGAAGCAGCCCTGGACGTCCGGCATGTGGAACACGCAGCTGCCGCACGCGGCGCCGACCTCGCGGTTAACGATCGCCACTCCGTCGGCCGCTCCGCCTGAGCTACCGCAGCCGATCCACGCCATCAGCACCGCGACCACCTCGGCCTCCGTCGGCCGGTCCGTATCACGGCCCCTCCGCCGGAGGGAGCCCGATCAGCTCGGCGTCGAGCGGCTCGATCAGCGGCGCGCGGCACCCCATCCTGAGCAGGGCCTTCAACGCGCGCAGCCCGCCGGCGGCCCGGATCCGGTTCACCCGATCGACCAGCGCGTCCTCGAGCTGGCTCTCGCCGGACCGGAACAGGCGCAGGCAGAAGCTCGGCCACACGTTGGCGATCGCCGAGATGAACCCCCCGAGGTTCGGGATCCGCGGGGCGGTGCCGATCATCTTGTCGCCGCCGGCCAGGACCGCGCCGGGATCGAGCGCTGCCATCCGACGCAGTCGATGCGGGTCCTCGGACGAGTCCTTCAGCCCGGCGATCAGCTCGGAGCGCCGGAGCTCGTCGTACAGGGCAGGGGAGATCCCGGTGTGGATGTGCTTCGGGTTGTGGTACGCGAGGATCGGCAGGCCCTTTCCGGCGACCGCCTCGTACCAGGCCCGCACCACCCGGTCGTCCACGGCGTAGTACAGCGGCGGCGGCAGGAGCACCCCGCTCGCGCCCTGGTCTCGCGCGGCCTCGGTCAGGAACAGCGTGGTCGATTGCGACGGATCCCAGGTGCACGGGTACACCGGCCGACCGCGCGCCGCGTCGAGCACGGTGCGGTGGATCGCCTCGCGCTCGCGATCGGTCAGGTACAGGAACTCGCCGGTCGAGCCGGTGGGCACGAACCCGTCGATCCCCTGCGCCGCGAGCCACAGCACGTGCGCGCGCAGGCGGGCGAGGTCGACCCGGCCGCGGGTGTCGAACGGCGTGAGCAGCGCGACGTAGAACTGCACGGACCCTCCGGAGGCGCGACGTTGCCGACGCATCCTATCGCCCGCGGACCGAGTCGGTTCGGGGTACGATCGCTCCACCACGCCGGAAGGAGCCCATGGTCCGTCGACCGACCCCCGC
>JBEBJW010001523.1:0-2051 GCA_040079715.1 Myxococcota bacterium
GCCCCGGCCGACCCGTTCGCCCCCGAAGCCCTGGGGACCCCCGCGGGGACTGCGCCGGCGGTGAGCTGCGAGGCGGTCCGGGCCCTCCGGGACCAGTGCGCGATCCGCCACGCCGCGTACACCTCGGCCGTCGAGCGGCTGACCCCGCGGGTGGTCGCGTTCCGGGACGTCGAGCTGTTCGTGAGCGAGTTCGCGAAGTTCCCGTATTGGAAGGAGCTGCTCGCGATCGTCGTGCTGCTCGGCGGCCTCGCCACCACCGTCCAGCGCACCCACATCGCGATCCGCGAGCCGCGCCAGTTCGCCGAGCACGCGATGTCCCAGTGCGGCCAGCTCCTCGCCCACCTCGCGCTGTTCGCGACCAACGTGTCCGACTGGCGAGTCCAGCACGGGTCGGCGGCGGAGATCGAGAACGGCGCGCTGCCGGTGCTGTGGTCGGTCGGGTTCCTCGGGTTGGCCGTGGTGAACGTGGTCCACCTCGTCCGGCCGCCGGCGTTCGTCCCCCAGCCGACCTCGGCCGGACGGCTGGCGCTCGTGGTGCCGCTGTACGCGTACCTCGCGGTGTTCTCGGCGGCGTACTTCGTGCTGGTCGAGCACCACCCGTCCGGCGCGGCGATCTACCTGCACCAGTTCGTCCGCACCCCGTCGGTGTACATCGGGGTCGCGCTGTACGTGTGGGCCGGGATGCTCCTGTCCGAGACGCGGATCGCGCCGACCACGTTCGACGTGTTGACGCCCTGGAAGATGCCGATCTGGCTGCTGACGTGGATCGTCGTCGCGGCGTCGGCGTTCCCGACCGCGTACTCCGGCGCGTCGGGGATCTTCGTGTTGGCGGCCGGCGCGGTGATCTTCCGCCGGCTGCGGGCCGCGGGGGCCGATCCCCGCCTGGCCCTCGCCGCGACCGCGATGTGCGGCAGCCTCGGCGTGGTGCTCCGCCCGTGCCTGGTGGTCGTGCTGATCACGCTGCTCAACAAGCAGGTCACCACCGACGAGCTGTACGGCTGGGGCCGGTGGGTGTACCTGCTGACCTCGACCCTGTTCTTGCTGGCGATGATCCTCCGGTACCGCGAGCCGCTCCGGCTGGCCAGCGTGTCCGAGGCGCTCCCGGCCTCGCTCGACGGGCTGCGGCGCCTCGTCCCGTACGTGGTGCTCGGGATCGGCGTGCTGTTGCTGTACCGGTACCCGCTCGGGACGATCGTGAGCGAGCACACCGCCGCGGTCGTGCTGCCCGTCGTGATGCTGGTCCTCGTCGTGTACGACAAGAAGACCGAGCCGTCCGGGGATCGCGCGCTGTGGGTCCCGCTCCGCCGGGCGACGGCCGAGGGCGCGAGCCAGGTCGGCGCGCTGCTGCTGTTCATGGCCACCTCGGTCGCGTTCGGCGGCGTGATCGAGCGGACCGAGATCATCGACAAGGCGCCGCACCACTTCGGCTCGGTGTGGCTCGCGATGGCGTTCCTCGTGGGCACGAAGATCATCGTCGGGATGATGACCGACGTGCTCGGCGGCGTGGTGCTGGTCTCGGTGACCCTCGCGCCGATCGCGTACCGGAACGGGATCCACCCGGTCCACTTCTGGATGATGGTGATGTGCGCGTTCGAGCTCGCGTACCTCGTGCCGCCGGTCGCGCTGAACCAGCTGCTCGCGCGCCAGGTGGTCGGCAAGGAGTCCCACGTGGAGGACATCCCGGTCGAAGGCGGGTTCCTCCGACGAAACGAGCACGTGCTGATGCCGATCGCGGTGATGGCGACGGCGCTGCTGCTGGTGGCGTTCGTCCCGCTGTTCTTCTACGAGGACGCCGCGGTGGCACCCATCCCGTAGCGGCCGCCGCTCCCGACACCCGAGCTCACCGGGTCGCGCAGGCCACGGCCCGGTGGCCGAGTGCCACCGCCGCGGGGTCGCCGATCGCCTGTCCGTACGGGATCAGCGCCCCGCCGTAGTCGAGCGCGATCAGCCGGGCCCGCCGCGCGGCGTCGGCGTCGATCCCGCCGTACGCGTCGACGAACGCGTCCCGGGCGGCGCCGTCGAACCACGACCACCCGATCGCCGGGTCTCCG
>JBEBJW010001524.1:0-2049 GCA_040079715.1 Myxococcota bacterium
ACCCGAAGGAGGGCCCCGTGTCCGACACCGACGACGTCCTGTTCGGGTTCACCATCCCGACCCTGACCGGGATGCTCGGCGACCGGACCCCCGCCGCGCTCGGCTGGTGGCTCGCCGCGCTGTACTTCACCGGCCTGTCGTTCGCGATCTGGAACACCAACCTCCAGCTCCTGCTGTTCCACCGCCGCCGGTGGGGCGCGAACGCGGCCGGGGCGCGGTGGCCGGCGCTGATCGGGTCGGTGGTGGCGGCGACCACGGCGTGGATCGCGGTCGGCGGCGGCGGGTTCCTGGCCGCGGCCGGACCGCCGACGTTCGGGGCCGCCCGGCTCGTGTTCGTGGCGGCGACGTCGGTCGGGTGCGCGGTCGGGGTGACCTACATCTACCAGACCGGGTACCTGGTCAAGGCGCGGACCCGCGACGCGCTGCACGTGGAGCGGCTCGAGCACGCCCGGGCCCAGGCCGAGCTCGAGGCCCTCCGCAGCTACATCGACCCGCACTTCCTGTTCAACAACCTGAACACGCTGTCGCACCTGATCGCCCAGGACCCGGACCGCGCGCTGGCGTTCAACGACAGCCTCGCCGAGGTGTACCGGTACATCCTCGCGAACCGCGACCGCGACCTGGTGCTGCTCCGGGAGGAGGTCGCGTTCCTGCGGCAGTACTGGCTGCTGATGCGGCTGCGGTTCGGGCCGGCGCTGGTGCTCGACCACGACGGGGTCACCGGGGTCGACGACCTCTTGATCCCGCCGATCTCGCTCCAGGTGCTGGTCGAGAACGCGGTCAAGCACAACACGTTCGACCGGGAGCAGCCGCTCGAGCTCACGGTGTGGGTCGACGGCGACCAGGTGCGGTTCCGGAACCCGCGCCGGCCGAAGGTCCTCGCCCGCCCGTCGACCCGGCTCGGGCTGAAGACCCTCGACGAGCGGTACCGCCACACGCTCGGGCAGCCGATCGGGATCGAGGCGGTCGACGACACGTTCACCGTGACCCTGCCGCTGATCCGGGTGGCGCTGGTCCGGGCGACGACGGTCTGGGAGGGCCGGTGATCCGGGTGCTGATCGTCGAGGACGAGCGTCCGGCGGTGGCGAAGCTCCGGGCCGCGCTCGGGGCCGGGGCGCACGAGGTGGCGGTCGTCGGGGTGTGCGACTCGGTGCGGTCCGGCGCGGCGTGGCTCGCGGTGAACCCGGCCCCGGACCTGATCCTGGCCGACATCCAGCTCGGCGACGGCACCTCGTTCCAGCTGTTCGCCGAGGTGCCGGTGCGGTGCCCGGTCGTGTACGTGACCGCGTACGACGCGTACTGGCTCGACGCGTTCGCCGCGAACGGGATCGACTACCTGCTGAAGCCGGTCCAGGCGGACCAGGTGGCGGCCGCGCTCGACAAGTACCGCGGGCTGCAGGCCCACTTCGCCGGCGCGCCCCCGGCGGCGGTCCCGGAGCCGGCCCGGGCGTACCGGCAGCGGCTGGTGGTGCGGCGGGGGCTCGATCAGCTGTCGCTGACGGTCGACCAGGCGGCGTGGCTGACCAGCGAGGACAAGCTGTCGTTCGTGGTGGATCGCCTGGGGCACCGGTACCTCGTCGACCAGCCGCTGGCGGAGCTCGAGGCGGTGCTGGACCCGGCGCGGTTCTTCCGGCTGAACCGGCGGTTCCTGGCGCACATCGACGCGGTCGCGCGGTTCCGCTCCGCCGGCCGGGGCAAGCTCGCGGTCCGGCTGACCCCGGACGCGGAGGCGGAGGTGGTGGTCAGCCAGGAGCGCGCGGGGGCGTTCCGGGCGTGGATTGCTGGTTGAACGAGGAGATTCACCAGCACGACGGGGACGGTCCGGTGGGGTCGAACAACGCCGCGGGGTAGTCGGGGTACGGTTCGGCGTAGTCGGGGTACGGTTCGGCGTAGTCGGGGTACGGTTCGGCGTAGTCGGGGTACGGTTCGGCGGACCTCGGGTACGGTTCGGCGTAGTCGGGGTACGGTTCGGCGTAGTCGGGGTACGGTTCGGCGGACCTCGGGTACGGTTCGGCGGACCTCGGGTACGGTTCGGTCGGACCCTGGGGA
>JBEBJW010001525.1:0-2044 GCA_040079715.1 Myxococcota bacterium
AGTCGTGGAACGGGGACAAGCTGTTCGACGAGATCAGCCTCCGGGTGGTCCACCCGGTCGACCTCGAGCTCGTCCGGTGGGTCCGCGGCCCGTGGGACGACGAAGCGGCGGTGGTGCCCGCCGGCGAGCCGCTGGTCGTCGAGGAGGGGTCCCAGATCTCGTTCCTCGCGATCCCGGTCGGCCCGGGCGCCGAGCGTCTCGTGTCCGGGTTCACCCCCGAGATCGTCGTCGAGCCGCAGGATCCGTGGTCCCGGACCAGCAGATCCTCGGGGTGTTCGAGGACGACCTGTGGCTGGTCGGCGAGCCGGTCACGTTCTTCGCGATCGAGCCCGGCGAGGTCACGTTCTCGATCGGCGACCCGGCGAACGGCCTCGGGGTCACCGAGGCGGTCACCGTGGTGGCCTTCGGCGGGATCTAGGTCTACACTGGACCGGGGAGGCGCGATGCCGCCAGCGGTCCGGATGGGGGTCGATCTCGCGGGCGGGGGGACGCTGCTGACCCCGCCCCAGGCCACCGTGTTCGTCGGTGGGTCGCTGTGGGCCGTGCTCGGCACCCCGGTCGCGACCCACGGACCGGGCCCGCACATCGCCGCCACGATGGTCAAGGCGTCGATCACCGTGCTGGTGGGCGGGATGCCGGCCTGCCGCACCGGGGACGTCGCGAGCTGCGGCTGCCCGGCCGCGCCCGGCCTGCCGACGGTGATGGCGGGCGGCTGATCGCGACGGGCCGCGTTGCAGGCGGCGGTCGGACTGGCTATTGCTCGGCCGCCATGCACCGACCCTGCCCCAACCCCTGGTGCCGCGACGGCCTCGTCGGCACCCGCCACCTGCGCGGCGAGGGCCGGTCGCGCCCGTGCCCGATCTGTCGCGGCCGCACCACCGTCGACGAGCGCGACGCCGATCTGCGCGAGGCGGGGATCGTCGTCGACGACGCGACGGACGAGGACTTCCGGTCGTCCCCGACGCACTGGCCCGGGTAGGGCGTGTCGCCGGTGCTGGTCGCGCTGTTCGTGGTGTCGGGCGCGACCTCGCTCGTGTACCAGTCGGTGTGGGCCCGCGAGCTGCACCTCGTGCTCGGGACGTCCCAGTTCGCGGTGTCGGTGGTGCTCGCCGCGTTCATGGGCGGCCTCGGGCTCGGCGGCGCGCTCGCCGGGCGGTACGCGCGGACCGTCGCCCGCCCGCTCCGGGTGTACGGCGCGCTCGAGCTCGGGATCGGCGCGTACGCGGTCGCGTTCCCGGTGCTGGTCCGCGGGATCACCCCGCTGTACGTCGCCGTGGCCGGGATCCCGGGCGCCGACGCGGTCCACGGACTGCTCGCGGCCGCCGTGCTGCTCCCGCCGACCGTCGCGATGGGCGCGACCCTGCCGCTGCTGACCCGGCTGGTCACCGATCGCCGCGGGACCGTCGGGGATCGGGTGGCGGTGCTGTACGCCGCGAACACCGCCGGGGCCGTCGCCGGGACCGCGCTCGCCGGGCTGTGGCTGCTGCCGACCATCGGGCTCCACGCGACCACGATCACCGCCGCGACCGGCAACGCCGCGCTCGGGCTGGTCGCGATCGGGGCCGACCGCCTGTTCTCCCCGGTCGAGCCGGACGACGATCTCGCGCGGGACGAGGTCGGCGCGCTCGGGCCAGCGGCCGTGGCGCCGTGGCTCGCGTTCCTCGCCGGGGCGGCCGCCCTCGGGTGCGAGGTGACCTGGACCCGGCTCGTGGCGCTGATCCTCGGCGGGTCGACCTACGCGTTCACCGCGATGCTGCTCGCGGTGCTGCTCGGGATCGCGATCGGCGGCCGGTTCGCCGGTCCGCTCGCCGACGACGCGCTCCGGGCCCGCGGGACCGCCGGGGTGCTCGCGACGTTCGGGTGGATTCAGCTCGCCCTCGCCGTGCTCGGGGTCGGCTCGACGTTCGTGTGGCCGCTCCTGCCGTACCTGTTCGTGTGGACGTTCGACGGGTTCGACGGCAAGCACCACCCGGACGCGGTGTTCGTCGCGTCGTTCGGCTGCGCGATCGGGGTGCTGCTCCCGCAGGCGATCGCGATGGGCGCG
>JBEBJW010001526.1:0-2043 GCA_040079715.1 Myxococcota bacterium
GGTGGGGGGCCGCCGCTGGCGCGTGCACGCTCGGCCTGCTGTTCACCGCGGCGATCGTGCTGCCGGCGCCGCCCACCGGGCGAGGGTTCGCCGCCGACGTGTTCCTCGGCCGGTGGATCAACCCGCGGGCGTACCAGGTCGACGCGAAGATGTTCCTGTACCTGGTCGGCGCGGTGATGCTCGAGCTGAACCTGCTGTCGTCGTGCGCCCACCACCTCGAGGCCCATCCCGGCGCCGCCTCACCCGGGGTCCTCGCGTACACCGTGATGTTCTCGTGGTTCGTGTGCGAGTACCTGTGGTTCGAGGAGGTCCACCTCTACACCTACGACCTGTTCGCCGAGCGGGTCGGGTTCAAGCTCGGGTGGGGCTGCCTCGCGTTCTACCCGTTCTTCTACCCGATCGGCGGGTTCGCCGCGGCCGCGGACGCCGACCCCGGCACGCCGATCGCGGTGGTGGCGGTCGCGGGGGGGCTGTTCGTCGGCGGCTGGACCCTCGCCCGCGGGGCGAACCTCCAGAAGTTCACGTTCAAGGTCGACCCGACCCGGTCGTTCCTCGGGATCCGGCCGGAGGTGCTGACCGACGGGACCCGGTCCCTGGTGGTCAACGGGTTCTGGGGCGTGTCGCGCCACGTGAACTACCTCGGCGAGATCGCGATGGCGTCGGGGTTGGCGCTCGCGCTGGCCGGGACCGGCGGGGCGTGGCCGTGGGCGTACCCGCTGTACTACGTCCTGCTGCTGTTCCCGCGCGAGCGCGACGACGATCGGCGGTGCGCCGCGAAGTACGGCCCGCTGTGGGACCAGTACCGCGCCCGGGTGCGGTACCGGATCGTCCCTGGAATCTATTGAGCTACTGACCGCGCTTGAACCGGACCTCGATCTCGCCGCCCATCATCCGGCCGCGCATCACCAGGCGCTCGGCGCGGTCCTCCTGCCACGACCACACGTCGTCGTTCAGCGCCATCAGCCACTCGCCGAGCCCGAACCCCTTCGCCGGCATCATGAACCGGTCGCGGGTCCGCGAGTGCAGCGTCAGCGACTGGGTCGACAGCCCGGCGAACCGCAGCCGGTGGTCCCCCGCGACCCGCCACCGCCCGGACACGACCCCGCTGGTCCCGACCTGCTCGGCCATCGCCACCGCGGCGAGCGGCCCGACGAACGCGTCCGCCAGCACCAGCTCGAGCCGCCCGTCCGCCTGGAACCCGAACCGGATCCCCCGCGCGCCCATCACCTGGCCGAACCCCTCGGCGCTGGCCACGTCCCACGCCCCGATCGGACCGCCGGGGCTGGGCGTCAGCTTGCACGCGGTCGCCGCCGCCGCCGCGAGGGTCTCGAGCGGGACGTCCGCCTCGGCCCACGGCTCGTCGACCACCCCGTCTCCCTCGACCTTGACCCGACCGCCGCGCGGGTGGGGCGGGACCCGCAGCGGGCGCCAGCTCCACGCCGGGAGCTCGACCGGGACGTCGACCGCGCGGACCCGATCGACCGGGACCGGCACGGCGGCGAGCCCGTCCGGGCCGAGCACCCACTGGCCGAGGCGGGCCCACTCGGGCGCGCTGACCACCCCGCCCTCGAGCACGTACCGGACCTGCTTGATCGGGTCGATCCCGAGCGCCGCCCACGCCCGCATCACCGCGACCCCGGCCCGCGGGTGGGTCCCCGGAGCGCCGGTGCCGATCGCCAGCGCCAGGTCCGGCGCGCACAGCCCGAGATCCGGCGCGATCGCGTCGGCGGCCCAGATCGCGGCGCCGAGCCACCGCCAGTCGTCGCCGATCGGGAGGTGGGTCCGCCGGGACAGCTCGCGGAGCGACGCCGCCTCGAGCACGCTGCCGACCGCCCGCCGCCACCGGTCCATCGGGGGGACGGGACCCGCCGGCTCGTCCGGGTGGGACACCGCCGGCCCGCACAGTCCGTCCGACAGCACGACCTCGTCTCCGCGCGCGGCGTAGAACCCGGCCACCGGCCCGACCCGCACCGTCAGGTCCGGGGCGTCGGGCAGCAGGGTCAGGGCGTGTTCGAGGATCCCCTGCACCGGACGGAGCAGGGC
>JBEBJW010001527.1:0-2040 GCA_040079715.1 Myxococcota bacterium
CGACGATGGCGCGCGGCTGGTGGTGTCGCTGTCGGGCGGCGGGTTCCGGTTGTTCGCGACCACCCCGGCGCTGAAGGTGGTCGACGCGCTGCTCGACGGCGACCGGCAGCGGGTCGGCGAGGTGTGGGGCTGCTCCGGCGGGGCCCTCGCGGGGTACGTGTTCGCGGCGGGCCACCGGATGTCGGTCCTCGACGAGTTCGGGTACGACCTGTACAACGGGCGGCTGCCGGGACTCGTGTCCGGCAGCGTCGGCAGCCTGGTCCGCGGGCACGTCCGGGCTCAGCGCCACCGCCTCCGCGGACGTCCGGTGCCAGCGGAGATGGTCGAGTGGCTGACCGAGCTGGACCGGCGGGAGCCGCGGGCCGCGCGCGGGCCGGCGGTGCCGTTCTACGCGCTGGCGACCAGCCTCGACCGCGGCGGGCCGTTCGCGCTCGGGTCGCCGGACCACTGCGATCCCGGCCACGACGACTTCCTGATCCCGTGCGATCCGTGGCTCGGGGTGGCGGCGTCGACCGCGGTGCCGTTCCTGGTCCGGGCGGTGCGCGGGATCGGGTCGCGCCCCGACGAGCAGTGGATCGACGGGAGCATCGCCGACGAGTCTCCGCTGTACCTGCCGTTCCTGAAGTGGCAGCGCGAGCGGGAGCGGAGCCCGGAGACGACGCCCGAGCGGCTGAAGATCCTGCTGGTCCAGCTGAACCTCCGGTCGTCGGAGAGCGCGGTGATGACGGCGCTGTCGCGGTTCGGTGCCACCCGGAGCACGGTGGTGCGGGCGGCGCGGCTGTTCGACACGATGCTCGACTCCAAGACCCAGATGGTGGTGTCGATGCTGAGCCGCCACCCGCAGGTCGAGATCCTGTGCGCGCGCCTGTCGCTCGGGTGGCTCGGGCTCCACAGCCCGGCGGAGATCCCGCGGGCGATCCGCACCGGGCGGACCCTCGCGTCGTGGAGCTTCACCCGGTATCCGGAGGCGGCGGGGTAGGGCGAGGTCATGGGGAGGTCGCGATCGGCTCCCCGCCCACCACCGTCCCGGCGGCGCGCCACCGGCCGGCGTCGTCGACCGTCCACAGCGTCAGGTCGGCGAGCTTGCCCGGGGTCAGCGTCCCGAGCGCGTCGTCCGCCCCGACCGCCCGCGCGGCGCCGGAGGTGAACCCGGCCACCGCCTCGTCCCACGACACCACCTGGTCGATCGTCCACCCGCCGCGGGTGGTGGCGGCGACGAGCCCGAGCGCGGGATCCACCGCCTCGACCGGGAAGTCCGACCCGAACGCGATCGGGGCGCCGGCGTCGGCCAGGGTCCGCCAGGCGTACGCCCACCGGATCCGGTCCGGACCGAGCCGGTCCTCCGCCCACGGCGCGTCGCTGGTCGCGTGGGTCGGCTGCATCGACGCGACCACCCCGAGCGCGGCGAACCGCGGCACGTCCTCGGGGCGGACCACCTGGGCGTGCTCGACCCGGAGCGGGACCGCCGCCCGATCCGGGTGGGCGGCGCGGGCGGCGGCGAACGCGTCGAGGGTCTCGGTCACCGCGCGATCGCCGATCGCGTGGACCGCGAGCTGGACCCCGGCCCCGAGCGCCCGCTCCGCGAGGGACGCGAGCTCGGCCGCCGACGTCCGCTCGGTGCCGGTCGTGTCCGGCGCGTCGGCGTACGGGGCCGACAGCAGCGCCCCGCGCGAGCCGAGCGCCCCGTCAGCGTACGCCTTGATCCCGACAACCCGCAGGCGGCCGCCGTCTCCGGCCCACGGTCCGTCGCGCAGCAGCCGCTCCGCAGCGTCGGTCGCCGGGTCGACGTACACCCACAGCCGCACCGGCAGCTTGCCCTCGCGGTCGAGCCCCTCGAGGATCCCGACCCACCGGTCGGTCGCGCCCATCATGTCGACGCCGGTGAGGCCCTTGGCCGCGATCAGTACCAGCGCGGTCTGGAGCCGCGCCCGGTCGATCGCCTCGGTCGGCTCGGGGATCTTCAGCAGCGCGACCGCAGCGTCGACCACCACCCCGGTCGGCGCTCCGGACGGATCCCGGACGATTCGGCCCCCCGGCGGG
>JBEBJW010001528.1:0-2039 GCA_040079715.1 Myxococcota bacterium
GTGTGGGTCGGGGCCACCGCGACCCACACGGTCTCGGCGGTGACCGTCGATCCGGCGGCGAGCGGCGCGCCGTCCGCGGTCCACAGCGCCAGCGGGCCGGTCCACGCGACCTCCGCCGCCCCCGACACGACGACCGGGCGCAGCCGCGACGGGCGGGTCGGATCGACCGACGGGTCCGCCTCGACCACGATCCCGGTCGCAGCGACCACGTCGGCGTCGGCGAACGGGACGTCGATCCCGGGCGCGCACCCGACGCAGGTGCCGTCGGCGCACACGTCGCCCCCGCACGGCTCGAAGGAGTCGATCGAGCCGTCGTCGGCGCAGACCACCGCGGAGTTGCCGTCACACCACGACTCGCCTGGGCGGTCGACGCACGCGTCGTCGGTCGGGGGAGGGGTGGTGATCGTGGCGTCGTCGTCGTCGTCGCCGCCGCCGTCGACCGATGGGCCGCCTCCGCCGCACGCGATCAGCCACACACAGGTCCAGACCCTCACCGGCGCCTCCCGAGGTCCACGGTCAGGGAGTATGCCCGCGCGGGCTCCCGTCGTCTGTGACGATCAGCGCTCCTTGTCGGCCCAGTTCAACATCGCGAGCATGTCGTCGAATCGAGCGCTGTTGTTCGGCGCTCCGAGCAGCACCGCCCCGTACCGACGCCCGGTGGACAAGCTCTCGGCCACGATCGCGAAGCAATAGTGCGCGGTGTCCGTGTAGCCGGTCTTCGCCGCGAGGGTCGCGAACGGCGGCGGGACGAACTTCTTCTTCGGCGGGGTCAGGCTCAGCGCGAGGATCCGGTTGGTGGTGTTGAGCACCCGCGGCCCGCGCCGGGTGTCGATCCGCCACACCGGCGCGCTCGCCACCCCGTTCAACACGGGGTGGACCGACACCGCGGTCACCGCCTTCAGGATGTCGCGGGCGCTCGCCATGTTCTCGTCCTCGAGCCCCGCCGGATCCGCGAACGACGCGGCCCGCAGCCCGAGCTCGTCCGCGACCTCGCCCATCTTGTCGACGAAGTCGAAGTAGTCCTGGTCGGCGATCGCCGGCATCGCGAACGCGCCGCGGTTGTCCGACGCGACGAGCGCGGCGCCGAGGTACTCCCACCCGGCGTAGCAATCCCCGGTCTCGAACTTCGACCGCGCGCCGGGGCGGGTCGGCCACTGCTCGAGCCCGAGGCACACCTCGCGGTCGAGGTCCGCGTCGTACGACATCAGCGTGAGCGACGACACGAGCTTCGTCACCGACGCGATCGATCGGGAGGCGTCGGGGTCGCGCGCCCACAGGACCTCGCCGCGATCGAGGTCCGCGATGATCCCGGCCGGGGCCCGGACCTTCGGTCCCCACCGGTGGGTCGGCGCCTGGTCGAGGTTCTCGAGCACCCACAGGTCCGACCGGGCCTCGTCCGGGAACCAGTCCGGCGGGGTCCACCCGAGCGGGGCCGGCACCGCATCGATCGCGCCGTGGGCGATCCCCGGACCGGCGAGCACCGTCACGTCGGACTCGGCCGGGGTCGGCTCGGTGAACGCGATCAGGGCGACCATGGCGAGCAGCAGCACACCGACGAACGCGGCAGTCAGGCGCAACAGGCGGTGCATGGGTCGCGGGGGGAGGGGGGTTGAGGAGATCTTCGGCCCGCGATGGGGTCGGGTCAAGTGCCGGTCGCGCCCGGCGGCATCACCTCGAACCGCAGCCCCGCCTCGCGCATCGCGTCGATTCCGAGCGGACCGAACGCGATCGCCGGGGTCGACACGCCGGCGGCCGGCGGGAGCTCGGACTCGCGGCGGGCCAGCAGCAGGCCTGCGTGGGCGAGCATCCGGCTCGTCTCGGTGTACCCGGGGTCTCCTCCCGACACCCGGGTGACGACCGTGGCGTCGCCGGCCTTCCCGACGAACGTGAGGCTGAAGAACGACTTCTCGCGGACCTCGGCCGACGGGCCCTCGCCGGACGGACGGTACCGGAGCAGCGCCCGCCGGGTCGGTCCGAACCGCGCCAGCACCGACACCGCGCCGACCCCGGCCGCGAGCTGGGCCGCCCGGCCGACCGAC
>JBEBJW010001529.1:0-2037 GCA_040079715.1 Myxococcota bacterium
CGCTGATCCCGACGGAGCCGCTGCCGGTCGCCACCGGGTTCGCGCTGATCGTCCGCGCCGGCGCCCCGTCGGCCGAGGGGCCCGGCGTCACCCCCGCAGACCAGGGCGGCGGGTTCCAGACCTACGGGCCGCTGCAGATCGTCGAGCACCACTGCTGGTACCAGGAGCCGTGCCCGCCGACCGCCGAGTGGTCGATCCGGTTCGCGAACCCGCTCGACGCCGCGAAGACCGATGTCCGCGCGATCCGGGTCAGCCCCGAGGTCCCGGGGCTGTCGGTCCGGGTCGTCGGCGACAGCCTGCAGCTCGGCGGCGCGTTCGTCGGGCGCACCGCGTACACCGTCACCGTGCCCGCCTCGGTCACCGACAGCTGGGGCCAGACCCTCGGGCACTCCGAGGACGTCGTGTTCCGCGTCGGCCCGGCCGACAAGACCCTCGACGCCACCGGCGACACGATGGTGGTCCTCGATCCCGCTGGCCAACCCGCTGGCGGCGCCGTGCTGCCGGTGTGGTCCACCAACCACCCCGGGCTGAAGGTCACGATCCACCGGGTCGAGCCCGGCGACTACCCCGCGTGGCTCCGGTGGGTCCAGCGGTTCTGGTACGAGGACGCCCGTCCGGGCCCGCTCCCGGGCGACCGGGTGTTCAGCGGGGTGCTCACCCCGACGGTCGACCGGGATCGCCGCGTCGAGACGCCGATCCCGTTCGGCCCGTACCTGCGCGACGGCGCCGGGCAGTTCGTGGTGCTGGTCGAGCCGACCGTCCAGCCGAAGGACCGGTGGAACCGGCAGTACCTGTACAAGTGGGTCCAGGTCACCCGCCTCGGCCTGGTCGCGTTCGTCGACGGCGACGCGGTCACCGGCTGGGCGACCGATCTCGCCACCGGAGACCCGGTCGAGGGCGCGTCGTTCGTCCTCGCGGACGGCGGCGGGGCGGCGGTCGCGTCCGGGGCCGACGGGCTCGCGGTCCTCGCGCTGCCTCGGTCCGGGGCCGACCACTCGAACGTGCTGGTGGCGCGGCGCGGGCCGGACCTCGCGCTCCTGCCGGAGGCGACCTCGCCGTGGAACGGCACCGGGTGGATCGCCCGGTCGGAGCTCGATCAGCTCCGGTGGTACGTCGCGGACGACCGCGGGCTGTACAAGCCCGGCGAGCACGCGCGGATCAAGGGCTGGCTCCGCCGGTGGGAGCCCGGCCCCACCGGCGACGTCGCGGGGCTCGCGGGCTCGGCCGACGCGACGATCGACTGGTCGCTGACCGACCCGGTCGGCAACCCGATCGGGACCGGCAAGGCGCCGGTGTCGAAGCTCGGCGGGTTCGCGCTCGACATCCCGCTGCCGGCGGACGTGAACCTCGGCACCGCCAACCTGGTGTTGTCGGCGGGGGGGATCGGCGACGCGACCGGGACCGTCACGTCGCACCCGCTGCAGATCCAGGAGTTCCGCCGTCCGGAGTTCGAGGTGACGAGCGAGATCGACGCAGACCGGCACGTGCTCGGGGAGCGGGCGCGGGTCGACCTGACCGCGGCGTACTACGCGGGCGGGGGCCTGCCGGACGCGGAGGTGAACTGGACGGTGTACGCGAGCCCGGCGTCGTACGCGCCGCCGGGGTGGGCGTCGTACACGTTCGGGAGCTGGACGCCGTGGTGGCTCGGCGGGTGGGAGCGCGGCGGGTTCGGCAAGGGGCGCGGCTACGCGTACGGCAGCGGCGAGCTCATCGTCGGGCAGCTCGCGGCCACCACCGACGGGACCGGCGCCCACCACCTCGGGATCCACTTCGCGGGGTTGGCGCCGGCGCGCCCGATGACCGTCCGGGCCGAGGGCACGGTGCTCGACGTGAACCGGCAGGCGTGGACGACGTCCGCGACCACCCTGGTCCACCCGGCCGACCGGTACGTCGGGCTGCGGACCGGGCGCGCGTTCGTCGACCCGACCGAGCCGATCGAGGTCGAGCTGGCGGTGGTCGGGATCGACGGCGCCGCGGCGGCGGGGGCGACGGCGGAGCTGCGGTTCGCGCGGCTCGACTGGGGTCCGACCGCGACCG
>JBEBJW010001530.1:0-2032 GCA_040079715.1 Myxococcota bacterium
CTGCGGTACGTCACCGGGATCGACGCGCTCGGGTGGGGCGACGTGAAGCTGATCACGATGCTCGGCGCGTTCCTCGGCCCGGCCGGGATGCTGGTCGTGCTGCTGGTCGGCAGCGTCGGCAGCTCGATCGTCGGCACGGTGATGATGCTGGTCCAGCGGCGTCGGATCGGGTTGCCGTTCGGTCCGCCCCTCGCCGCGGCCGCGACGGTGTACGTGCTGTGGGGCGACGCGATCCCGGTGCTGCTGTACGGCCACTGACGACCCGTTCAGTCGAGGGACGACAGCGCGTTGGTGATCTCGGACCGCGACCGGCGGGCCTCGGGCTCGTCGACGTCCCGGAGGGCCTCGAGCCCCGCGGGCCTCGTCGTCGCGGTCCGCCTCGTGCAGCACGAGCCCGTGCTGGTAGTGGCCGGCGCCGCTCCGCGGGTGGCGCCGGAGCAGCTCGCGGAGCTCGGTCAGCGCGCCCTCCACGTCGCCCACCTTGGACAGCTCCATCGCCAGGGCGTACCGGGTGAACCGATCGTCGGGCTTGGTGGCGAGGTACGCGCGCAGCGGCTGGATCTTGTCGACGCTCATCCGGTCACCCTACCCTCGCCCCGCCCGGCTCGACCACCGGCAGCTCGAGGTCGAGTTCGAACCACCCGTCGCCGTGCGCGAACGGCCGCCCGCGCCACGCCTCGAAGCACGGGAGGTGGGCCGGCACCCGGGTGCTGCGCGGGAGCCAGGTGCCGTACAGCCAGTCGAGCGCGCGCAGCTCGAGCTCGATCGGCCCGCGGACCGGCACCCGCGCGACGGTCATCGCCGGCAGCGCCAGGCACCCGACCTCGCCCTCGGCCCGGAACGACGCCGGGACCTCGACCCCCACGTCGTACCGGCAGCTCGCCATCGGCACGACCTCGGGGTCGTCCCACATGTACCCGAGCCACCGCCCGCCGTCCCACCCGCGCGCCTCGGCCCACCGGACCAGCCGCTCCGCCGCGCCCTGCGGCCCGCCGGGGGTGTACGACGCGTGGACGCGGATGTACGCCACGAACCGCGCCGGCAGCTCCCGGAACGTCACCGCGAACCCGTCCGGGTTGGTCCCCGGCGGCAGGCGCGCGATCCCGGTGAACGCCTCCCGGCGCGCGTCGCGGAACCCGGTCAGGTCGAACGCGCGGGGCGGGACGCCGTACTGCTGCTTGAAGCTGCGCGAGAAGTCGGAGCTCGACGAGAACCCGCACGCGAACGCGATCTCGGTCAGGGACGCCTCCGGATCGTGCGACATCTGCTGGAGCGCGCGCTGGAGGCGGATCCGCTTCACGAACACCGCCAGTGTCTCGCCGACCACCGCCTTGAACACCCGGTGGAAGTGGTACGACGAGTAGTGGGCGATCCCCGAGAGCTGTTCGAGGTCGAGCGGGTCCGTCGGGTGGCGCGTCACGTGGTCGATCACCCGGTTGACCCGGGCCACCGCGTCGAGGTTCGCAAGATCCGACAAGTCCGGTCCTCCGACGGCCGATACCGGGTCGATGCTCCCACGGGGAGAACGGAGGTCGCAAATGGAGCTCGGCAGGTTCTCGGTCAGTCTGACGGTGAAGGATCTCGCCCGATCGATGGCGTTCTACCAGGCGCTCGGGTTCGTCCAGGTGTTCGGCGACCCGACGAAGCGCTGGGTGATCCTGGCGAACGGCGAGGCGAAGATCGGGCTGTTCCAGGGGATGTTCGAGTCGAACCTGTTGACGTTCAACCCGCCCGACGCCCGCGCGATCCAGGCGGCGATCCGGGCGGCCGGGTACCCGATCGACAAGGAGGCCGAGCCCGGCGAGGGGCCGGCGCACCTCGTGCTGAAGGACCCGGACGGGAACGCGATCCTGATCGACCAGCACTGACCGGTCGACCGGGACGGGGTACGCGGGGAGATGACGATCGAGCCCGCCACCGACCCGTGCCGCGCGTGGGCGAACGCGGTGTACGCGGGGATCGGGTTCGTCCCGACCGCCCCGACCACCTCCAGCTCGTCGCGTGGGACGACGGGCGGCGGGTCGGGCTCGGG
>JBEBJW010001531.1:0-2032 GCA_040079715.1 Myxococcota bacterium
GAGCAGGTTCCGCCGGTTCTTGTGGGCGCTCCCCTCGAGGGAGAATCCGGTGATCGGCACGATCGCCTCCTCGCCGAACTTGTACGCGCGCAACCCGAGGTCGATGCAGGTGGGCAGCAGCTCGGCGCGGATCTCGTACAGCGCGATCCGGGCGCCGGCCTCGTCCGCGAGCTCCCGGAACGTCCACAGCAGGTCCGCGCACCGGTCCGGCGGACCGATCGGGCCGGCGTAGCAGACCCAGACCCCGTGCGCGACGCCGTACATCAGGAACGCGGTCCGGTCGTCGTCGAACAGCAGGGCCTTGTCGCGGAGCGCGCACAGTCGCCCGTTGCTGACCGCGTGGGTCGCCGCGATCCGCACTGCGTCGGCCACGTCCGCGTCCGACGGCACCGGGGCGGGTCGGCGCACCGGCCGGAGCCAGCTCCCGAGGACCGCGGCCCCCGCCATCGCCGCCGCGAGGCCGAACGCCCGCAGGCTCCGGGACGCCTCCGCCTTCGCCGCGAACGTGAAGAACGACGTGTCCTCCCACCGGACGTGGCCGTAGGCGTGGAGCAGCACGAACCCGGCGACCGCGACCGACCCCACCACCGCGGCGGCCCACGGGGCGGTCAGCGCCTCGCGCCCGAGGGCGGACTGCCGGTAGAACTCCGGGCGGGCCGGGAGCGCGACCGCGACCACCCCGCCGAGCAGCACCGCCTCCTCCCAGTCGAGGCCGCGGAGCAGGGCGAGCACCCCGCCGGCGACGCACAGGGCGAGCAGGGTGGTCCAGGCCGCCCGCAGGCGGGTCCACAGCCCGCGCGCCACGAACAGCAGGCCCACGCCGACCATCGCCGACACCGCGTGGGACGTCTCGACCACCGCGAGCGGCAGCACCCGCGACAGCCAGCCGAGCCGATCCACGTCGGCCGGGCGGAGCGAGGACCCGAGCAGGACGAGGCCGCCGGCGAACGCGAGCCCCGCGAGGGCCGGCGGGGCGAGCGATCGCGCGAACCGCCCCGCGAGCCCGCCCATCTGCTCGAGCGGCTCGCCGACCTTGGATGCGCGGAGCCGCCGGAGCTCGAACCCGGCGAGCACCACCGCGGTGATCGCGAGCGGGAGCAGGTCGTACACCACCCGCCACGCGAGGACCGCGCCGATCACCACCACCCCGTCCACGTACGGGGCGGCGAGCAGCACCAGCGCGCCGTCGAGCGTCCCGACCCCGCCCGGGACCCCCGACACGATCCCGACGAACAGCGCGGCGAGGAACAGCGACACGACCTCGGCGAACCCGACCGCGGCGCCGCCGGGCCCGACCGGCAGCAGCACGTACAGGGCCCCGATCGCCGCGAGGTGATCGACCACCGACAGCGCGAGCTGCGCGCCGAGCGTGCCGACCCCCGGGACCGTCAGGGTGAACGGCCCGATCCGGACCGGCTCCCTCCGGGTCGACGCCGCCGCGAGCGCGAGCGCCACCACCGCGAGCAGCCCGATCCCCGCGAGCCGGCCCCACGGATCGAGCTGGGGCGGAGGGTCGATCGTCAGCGCGAGCCCGGCGGTGAGCGCGTACCCGAGGCCGAACCCGAGGGTGTCGACCGCGACGATCCGCCCGACGTCCCCGGCACCGACGCCCCACCCGCTGTACAGGCGCATCCGGACCGCGGCGCCGGACAGCCAGGCCTGCCCGACGGTGTTGGTCACCGCCCACCCGAGCGCGCCGGCGAGCAGCACCCGCCGGGCCGGGAGGGCCACCCCGACGTGGCGGACCGCGACCCACTCCGACCCCGCCAGCGCCGCGTACGACGTGGCGGTCAGTCCGGCCGCGGCGAGCCACCGCCAGGCCGGCACTGCCGCGAGCGTCGCCGACACGTCGCGCCACCGGAGGTGCCCGAGCTCCCGGTGGACGGCCCACACCGCGAGCGCGACCAGCGCGACCCCCACGTACGGCACGGCGCGGGTCACCCACCGCTCGAGCCGGGCCAGGGTGGGCCCCGAGCGGTCGAGCGGGGAGACCAGCCCCGAGGGGTCGGGCGCGGACGCGGGCGACGGCGAG
>JBEBJW010001532.1:0-2029 GCA_040079715.1 Myxococcota bacterium
GGTTCGGGCGCTGCGCGGGGTCGAACGCGAGGCACCGGAGCAGCAGGTGGATCGCGGCGTGCGAGCCCGGGTCGTCTCCCCACCGCTGGCGGAGCTTGCCCGACAGGTCGTGGAGCCAGCCGGCGTGCGCCCGCGGATCGCGCGGGGGGCTCGGCAGGTCGCGGGTGGCCGCCATCGCGCCCAGCATTCCGACCGCGTACACCATCGTCGCCGGCGACGGCCCGGACGCCGACAGCTCGGGCGCGGAGGTGAACGGGTGCGGCAGCAGCCCCGGCCGCGGGACCACGTTGACCCGCGCGCCGGACCCGAGCACCACCTCCAGCGGGTGGATCGTGTCCGCGCTCGCCGCCAGCGCCGCGTTGATCAACCCGGACATCAGGTCGGTCACCACGGCCGGCGTGCTGTCCCCGAGCAGATCCTGGAACGGTAGGGAAGTCGGCGGCATCGAACTCGGCCCCTCGGTCTGCCTTGTGGGTAATCCCAGTCGGTCCGCGCGAGCCGTTACCGTGCCGTTTCACCGCCTCGACCTTTGGGTCCGCGAGGATGGACGGTCTCTGCCGAGTTTCACGAACCCGATCCGATACCGGTACCCGCGGTACGGGACCGATGCGTCGTCCGGGAGGCACCGTGAAGCAGATCGTGTGGCTGGGGCTGGGGTTCGCGACCGGGTGCCTCGGACCGTGGCCGGGCCCGGAAGGTAGCGGTACCGGCACGTTCGAGCCGAACGTCGGGTTCGTGTACGTCGGTCCGGTCGGGGACCACGGCTGGACCAAGTCGCACGACGACGGGCGGCTCGCGCTCGAGGCGGACCTCGACGTGCCGACCACCTACGTCCCGAGCGTGCTGCCGGCCGACGGGCTCGCGGTGATGGACGAGCTCGTGGCGGGCGGGACGAACGTGGTGTTCACCACCAGCTTCGACTTCGTGAGCTCGACCCAACAGGCGGCCGCGAACCACCCCGAGGCGTCGTTCCTGAACTGCTCCGGCAACGTCTACGCGCCGAACCTGTCGAGCTACATGGGCCGGATGTACCAGCCGATCTACCTCGCCGGGCTGGTCGCGGGCAGCACCACCCAGACCGACCACGTCGCCGTGCTGGCGTCGGTGCCGATCCCCGAGGTGGTGCGGCACGTGAACGCGTTTGCGCTCGGGGTGCGGGAGGCGAACCCGCAGGCGGTGGTCGAGGTCGTGTGGATCATGAACTTCTTCGACGTGACGCTCGAGCCCCTGTACACCCAGGCGCTGATCGACCACGGCGCCGACGTGATCCTGACCCAGACCGACACCACGATCCCGATCGAGGCGGCGGACGGGAAGAAGGTCCACCTCGGCGAGGACGCGTTCCCGGTGTACACCATCGCGTACGACAACGTCGACGGCTGCGCGCACGCCCCGGACACCTGCCTCACCTCGGCGTACTGGAACTGGGGCCCGATGTACACCGCGCTCGTGAGCCAGATCGCCGACGGCACGTGGAACCCCGAGGACATCCGGTGGGACCAGATGGAGTCGACGCCGGAGACCAGCACGGTCGCGCTGGCGGACTTCAACCCGATCGTGAAGGGCGAGGTGCGGTTGATGGTCGACGGGCACCTGCCGACCCTGGTGGACCCGGACAACGTCGCGGTGCCGTTCGTCGGGCCGATCCGCGACGCAGTCGGCGACCTGCGGGTCTCGGCCGGCGACGCGCTCGACGACACCGCGCTGAACCGGATGTGCTGGCACGTCGAGGGCGTCATGAACTGGGACGAGCAGTTCGGCGCGCTGGTCCCCGCCACGGTCCCGAACGGCTGCGGCGGCGACATCTAGCCAGGCAGCCCGTCCTCGGGGCGCCCCGGCGCTGCGCGCCGTCGGCCTCCCTACAGGGTCGGTCGCAGGCTCCCTCCGTCCGAGCTCCGCTCGGACCGCTCGCTGCGCTCGCGCCCTCCGGTCCGCCTGGCGCAGCGGGCGCGGTGCAGCCGTGCACCAGCGGACACCCGGGCTGCGCGAACGGGCTGGGGCACGGGCCGGGGCCGGTCTCTTATACACA
>JBEBJW010001533.1:0-2026 GCA_040079715.1 Myxococcota bacterium
CCACCCCGCGGGCCACCCCGTCGTCGAACCCGATCGCCGCGTCCCCGCCGCCGTCCCGGTAGGCGAGGACCGGGAACCCGCCGGGCTCCGGGGCGAGCACGTCGGGATCGTCGACCAGCTCGGAGCCCGGATCGAACGACGACAGCTCCGGGCCGAGCCCGTCGAACCACCCGAGCGGGGTGGGGATCGCGGTGGTCTCGCCGGCGTCGCCGTCGACCCGCGTCAGGTTCAGCCGGTCGGTCACGAACTGCTCGCCGTCGGCGGTCGCGCGGAGGTTCGCCACCGCGTCGGCCCCGGACACGACCAGCCCGGTGCCGGCGTCGAGCGCGGTCGACAGGGCGTCGAGCAGGGCGTCGTCCGGCGGGAGGCCGTGCTCGCCGAGGGCCCACACCACGAGGTCGGCGTCGGCCGGCACCACGTCGCCCGCCGCCACCGCGGCCGCGCTGGCCGACCGGACCGGCGCCCCCGACGCCGCGAGCGCCGCGAGCTGCGGCACCAGCCACGGGTGGCCGCCGATCGTCGGGTTCTCGGGCTCGATCGAGGCGCCGTCGATCCCGTCGATCACCAGGATCCCGCCCGGCGCGGTCGACGCCCCGAACACCACCGACGGGTCGCTCGGCTCGCCGCCGGACACGGCGACCACCCGCAGGTACCGCGGCGCGTCGGGGGCGCCGGGGGCCCAGTCGACGGTGACCTCGGTGGCCCCGACGACCTCGCGCGCGTCGGTCCGGCGCCACACCGCCCCGTCCGCCGAGGTCCAGACCTCGTACGCCTCGGCGTCGGGGACCGGATCCCAGCGGAGGTCGATCCCGACGCCGTCGCCGCGCGCCGACGCCGTCCGGACCGCGGGGGTGGCCGGCCGGGTCGCGTCCGGGCGGTGGTCGGCCGCGATCACCTCGACGATCGCGTCCGCCAGCGCGCGCGCCTCGTCGGTGACCTGGTCCTCGTCGCCGGCCGGCAGCTCGTTGATCAGGATCGACACGAGGTACCGGTGGCCGTCGGTCGCGTGGTGCAGGATCCCGCCGAGCGCGACGTTCTCGCCGCCGTGGGTCCCGGTCTTGCCCCGAAACCGACCGAGGGTGGTCGGGCCGGCGAGGCGGCCGGCGAGGGTCCCGCGGACCCCGGGGATCGAGAACGTGTGCTCCCACGCGGGCCCGTACGGGGCGTCGAGGCCGGCGGCGAGCAGCGCGACCACCTGCCGGGCGGTCACCAGGTTGTCGCGCGACACCCCCGAGCCGTCGTTCAACACGAGCCCGGTCGCGTCCACCCCGATCGTCGGCAGCCAGTCGAGGGTCACCGCGGTGCCCGCCTCGTAGGTCGACCCCGCGCCGAGCGCCCACCCGAGGTGGCGGCACAGCAGGTCCGCCTGCTCGTTGTGGCTGTCGACGTTGGTCGGCCAGGTGGCGACCGACAGCGGCGCCGACGGGCGGCTGGCGAGCAGCGTGGCCCCGGCGGGCGGGTCGAGCGACCGGTCGGTCGACACCGCCCCGACCGTGATCCCCCGCGCGGTCAGCGCGTCCTCGAGCACCACCGCCGCGGCGTCGCGGTGGAACCCGACGTCGTACACCCCGCCCGTCTCGCCCTCGACCAGGTACTCGCCCGACGCGACCAGCGCGCCGACCGACCGGACCCCGGCGGCGACCACGAGATCGGCGAGGCGCTCGGCCGGGACCTCGGGGCGGTCGTGCAGGGTGGTGTTCCAGTCGAGGTCGTGCTCCGACACCACGGTCAGGGTGGCGACGGCACCTGCGGGGTCGACCGGGGCGTCGGCCCACGCGGTCAGGCCCGGACGGTGGTCCGGCCCGAGGAGCGCGAGCGCGGTCGCGGTGGTGAACAGCTTGGTGTTCGACGCCGGGACGCGCAGCGTGTCCTCCTCGCGGCGGTACACCTCCTGGCCGTTGTCGGCGTCGACCACGTACACGCTGGTCGCGGGCAGGTCGCCGGTCCCGTCGCCGGCGAGGAGCGCGTCGATCGCGGACCCGATGTCGGCCAGCGCCGCGTCCGACAGCCCCGGCGGGATCGGGGC
>JBEBJW010001534.1:0-2022 GCA_040079715.1 Myxococcota bacterium
AAGCCAGGACCACCTTCTTCTCGGCCTTGAGCTTCGCGCCCTCGCCCGCCTTCGCCGCCAGCTCCTCGGCCCACGCCTCGACCGCGCCCGCGTCCTTCACCGGCTCCGGGGAGAGCTGGACCGCCACCGGCGCGCCGCACTTCAGCTTCGGCTTGAACGCCTTCGCCGGCGCCTCCACCGCGTCCGCGATCGACCACCGGTGGCTCGCGTCCTCGACCACCGCCCAGTGCACGACCGTGTTGTCGTCGCAGGTCTCGACCGCGGCGAGCCCGTACAGGAACCCGCCGTTCTCCTGGACCCGGTCCGCGTACAGCTTCGGCATCAGCGCGCCCGCCGCGTCCACCGCGTCGACCGCGATCAGCGCGCCGGCGATCTTCCGCAGGCCGTCCGCGTTCGCCGAGCCCGCCACCCGGCCGAGCGCGGCCACCAGCGCGTCGCGGTCCGCGTCCGACGGATCGCCGCCGATCCCTTCGGGGGTGACCGCCTTGACCATCGCGTCGACGATCACCGGCAGCGGACCGCCGTTCGCCGCGGCCGCGGTCGCCGCCTTCTCGAGCGCCGGCAGGGCCGCCGCGCGCTGCTTGGCCGCGTACACGTCCACCACGGTGTTGTACTTGTCGTCGAACGCGCGGGCCGGGGGCTCGGCCGCCGCCGCCTCGAGCTTCGCGGTCACCGCCTCCGCCGGGCAGCTCCGCAGCGCGCCGGCCCACCCGGTGAACGCGCGGTCCTTCAGCGCGTCGTGCAGGCCGACCACGAACGCCTCGACCGCCGGATCGCCCGCGCAGGCCGCGCCGATCGCCCGGGCGGTCTCCTCGCGCGCCGCGTAGTCCGGGATCGCCTCGAGCATCTCGTGGACCGGCGTGGTCATCCCGGCGTCGATCGCGGTGGTCGCGAGGGTGGACAGCGCGCCGACGTCGCCGGTCCGCTTCATCGCGCTCCCGAACGCCTCCCCGGCCGCGGCCGGGTTGCACTTCGCCACCGCGGCGAACGCGGGCGCCACCGCCGCGTCCTTCGCGGCCTCGAGCGCCTTCAGCTCCTTGTCGCACTTCACCGCGGGCGCCGCCCACGCGAGGCTCGGCACCAGCACCATCAGCGCAACGATCACCGGTCGGGTCGACATCATGTGGCTCTCCTCGGCCAAGGGAGCTAACCTTCCGCGGCCCGCAGCGCGAGAACCGCGAGCGCCGTCGCGACGATCGGCTCGTTCTCCTTCTGCTGGCCGAGCTCGTTCACGAACGATCCGTCCGGCTGCTGTTCGGCGACGATCGCCGCCCGGAGCGCGTCGCGCCACCCAGCGGGTTGGTCCTGCCCCCGGAGCGCCGCCGCCGCCGTCGCGCGCCAGTAGAACCGCATCGCGCGGGCGTACGCGCCGTACGGGACGCCGATCCCCGGGTTCTGGTCCGTCCGGAACGACCGCACCACGAACCCGAGGTCGACCGGTCGCCCGAGCGCGCGGGTCGCGAGGACCCCGTCGGCGGACGGCGTGCCGTAGCCGGACTCGGGCGTCTCCCCCTTGTTCAGCGGCGCCTCGACCGGGGAGTACCGGAACCCGCCGTCCGCGGTCCGGCACCGGTCGACGAACCGCGCCGCCTCGGCCCACGCGGGGTGGTCGTCCGGCAGGCCCCACGCCCGGAGCGCCTCGAGCGCGTGGCGGGTCATCGACAGGTCGACGTGGCCGGGGTTCGGCGGGACCCGCGCCTCCGGGCTCCCCATCGGGAACCCGCCGCGGGCCGGGTGGTCGCCCCACCCGTCGCCGACGAGCTGCTGGGCCGTCAGGAACCCGACCAGCGGCCGCGCGTCGTCCCGCCGACCGGCCGCGCAGAACGCCCGGACCGCGAGCGAGGTGGCGTACGTCGGGTACTCCGGCACCGGCCCCCACCCGAGCGCCCCCGACGGGTGGATCGCGCCGGCCAGGAACCCGACCGCGCGGGCGAGCGGCGCCGGACGATCGGCGAGGGCGACCGCCGCGAGCGCGGTCAAGGTGTGCCCGGGGCGGAACAGGCCGACCACGTCCGACCGGAG
>JBEBJW010001535.1:0-2020 GCA_040079715.1 Myxococcota bacterium
GGCGTGTGGTACGGGATCCTCGGGGTGGCGGGCGGGATCGTCCTCGGGCTGCTCAGCGGGTACCTCGTGGGCGTGATCTGACTGTCCAGGTCAGAATCTGTCCGCCCGACCCGACCCTGCGCGGCTATGAACGCCCACAGACCGGATCGTCCGGGCGGAGGGTGCGTGGACCAGGCCGAGCGCCGATCGTTGACCGGGGCGCGGTGGGCGCTGTCCGAGGTGGGGTCGACCCGGGTCGAGTCGCTCCGGTCCACCACCGGGCTGTCGCCCGCGGCCGCCCGGGTGCTCGCGCTGCGGTGGGACGGCGCCGAGGAGCCGGCGGATCCGTCGCGGTGGCTCGCCCCGAGCTTCGACCACCTGCACGATCCGTTCGCGATGCGGAACATGGACGCGGCGATCGACCGGCTGCGGAGCGCGCTCCGGCGGCGCGAGAAGATCCGGGTGGTCACCGACTACGACGTCGACGGCACCACCTCGTCGCTGATCCTCCAGGCGGCGCTCCGGATGGTCGAGCCGGCGGTCGAGGTGAGCTGGCACGTCCCGAACCGGTTCGACGAGGGGTACGGGTTCTCGGTCCGCGCCGCGACCGAGGCCGCGCGAGACGGGATCGGGCTGCTGGTCACCGCCGACATCGGCGTCCGCGACCACGCCGCGGTCCACGCCGCCCGCGAGGCCGGCGTCGACGTGTTGATCTGCGATCACCACCTCCCGGCCGGCGCGTCGGTCCCGGAGGACGCGACGGTGCTGTGCCCGCCCCAGCGCGGGTGCGCGTACCCGAACCGGGCGCTGGCGGCGTGCGGGGTGAGCCTGAAGGTGGCGCACGCCCTGCTGGCCGGCCATCCGAAGCGGGACGCGGTGCTCCGATCGATGATGAAGCTCGCCGCGATCGGCACCGTGGCGGACATGGTGTCGCTCGGCACGCTCGAGAACCGGGCGATCGTCGCGCTCGGGCTGCAGGAGCTGAACAAGGGCCCGCACGCCCCCGGGCTCCAGGCGCTGATCGAGGTCTGCCGGCTCGGACCGGGGACGATCGACGAGTCGTCGCTCGGGTACCGGATCGGCCCGCGGATCAACGCCGCCGGTCGGGTGGCGGACGCAGGTCTGGTGATCGAGCTGCTCGGCACGCGGGATCCCGAGGTCGCCCGGGCCCGGGCCCAGCAGCTCGACGCGCTGAACACCGAGCGGCGAGACCTCCAGAAGCGCCTGGTGGCGGAGGCGCTCGACGCGATCGGCGACGCCCCCGATCCGTTCGTGGTGCTGGCCGGGATGGAGGACGCGGGCTGGCACCGCGGGGTGGTCGGGATCGCCGCGTCCCGGATCAAGGACCAGGTCGAGCGGCCGGTCGCGGTGGTGTCGATCCAGGGCGAGCTCGCGGTCGGCAGCGTGCGGAGCATCCCCGGGATCCACGCGGTCCAGGCGCTCGACGCGGTGTCGGACCTGCTGTTGAAGTTCGGCGGTCACCCGGCCGCGGCGGGGTTCACCGTCCGGACGGCGGACCTCGACCAGCTCCGGGCCCGCCTCGGGGCGTGGGTCACCGAGCGGGTCCCGGTCGGCGAGCTGGTGCCGCTCCGGCGGGCCGACGTGGTGGTCCCGTCGGTCGAGCTGACCGATCGGCTCCACGACGAGCTCGTCCGGCTGGGACCGTTCGGGACCGGGAACCCGGCCCCGGCGTTGATCGTCCCCGGGGTCCGCCCGTTCGCGGTCCAGGTGAAGGGGGCGGACGGCGCCCTGCTGAAGTTCCTCGTCGCCCGGGACGGCGAGCGGGCGATGGAGGCGGTGTGGTGGGACGCGGCCGCCCAGGCGTCGGCGCTCCAGTCGCAGCCGGTCGACCTGCTGGCCACGCTCGGCGAGCACGTCTGGCAGGGGGAGCGGCGGCTCCAGCTCGAGATCAAGGACGCGCGGGCGGCGTAGGTCGCGGCGGCACGTCACGGTCCACTGCTCCCCGCGGTTCGACGTGGTCGTGGTCGTGGTCGTGGTCGTGGTCGTGGTCGTGGTCGTGATCGTGGCCGTGGTCGGGGGT
>JBEBJW010001536.1:0-2019 GCA_040079715.1 Myxococcota bacterium
GAACGAGGTGTCGCGCCACCACTGCTCGTACCCGCTCATGCTCCACTGGCTCACGCACTGCGCCCCACCGGGCGGTGGGAACTGGAGCTCCACCGCCCCGGGCAGCCCGAACCGGTAGGTCACGTCCCCGTCCCCGCGCCGGCACAGCGACACCACCCGGCCCGCGAACCGATCGACCGGCCGCGACGCGCGCACCGCCGCGCAGGCGTCCGGGGCCATTCCCGTCCCGTCGCACCGGGTGACCACGCACGAGAACACGGTCTGGTCGAGGCTGTCGCACAGGGTGGGCGGAGGCTGCAGCGCCGGGAGCAGGCGATCCACGGCGCCCCCGATCGGCGGGCAGGTCGCGGGCGCGGACCGGTCGATCGTCCGCCACACCGTCCCGTCCGGCGCGACGCGGAGCTCGTCCCCGGTGCCGTGCCACCGGACGCTCCACCCCGCGCTCGCCGCGTCTGGGCCGCGGGTCAGCGTGAACGCGTCGGTCGCCCACGGGAGGACATTCCCCGGCGCCACCGCTGGATACGCCGACGTCAGGCCGGCGGCGGCGACGTACACCCGCAGCACGCCCTCCGCCGGGGTGCAGAACCACGTCGACGGGCCGTTCGCGGTGGCGCACCCGAACAGGGGCGTCTCGCCCGCCTCGCACGGCGGCGCAGGCTGCGCGATCGCCACGCTCCACCCGAACCACATCCGGCCTCCCACGCCCACGGTACACCCGCCCGCGGGCCCCGGACCGGACGCGGATCGGACGTCGATGACCTCGATCCGGTACATCGGGATCCCGTCTCCCGGAGAGGTGCGTCACGAAATCCGCACCGCCGGATCCGCGCCCGGCCGGGTTCCCGGTCGAACCTGGGTCGGGGGGGATTGTTGCGTCGGCATGGTCCGTGCATACTCCTGGCCGCCGCGCATCTTCCCTCTGGAGGCTCGATGTTTCGACATGCGATTTGGTTGTCGGTCGCCCTGACCGGGTGCGCCCCCACGATGCTGTCCGAGGTTCAGGGCGAGCAGGCGCCCGATCCGAGCGCCGGGACCACCGTCCCGCCCGACTTCAGCGACGCCACCGCCGCGACGGACGTGCCGGCCGAGCTGCTGTTCGCGATCGCCCGATCCGAGACGAACCTCCAGATGATCACCGGCGCGTCGGAGTTCGACGGCCAGGAGCCCGCGTACGGCCTGATGGGCCTGCGCGGCTACAACCTCGAGCTCGCCGCCGGCCTCGCCGGGCTCGACATCGAGCTCGTGAAGACCGACCGGAACGCGAACCTGCTCGCGGCCGCCACCCTGCTCGCGGCGATCGCCGACGATCTCGGCCTCGACACGTCGGACATCGGCAAGTGGGCCCCGGCGGTCGCGGTGTACGGCGGGATCGACGACGAGGAGGCCACGGCCGAGTACGTCCACTACCAGGTGTACGAGGCCCTGCGCGAGGGGATCTCGGTCGAGGGGTACAACCTGCCCCCGATGGACGTGACCGCGGACTACCCGCAGCCCCAGAACCGCCGGGCGACCGAGTCCGGGACGGTTTGGACCCCGTCGCCGAACTACAACAGCCGGAGCGGCGCCGCGGTCGACTTCGTGATCATCCACGACTGCGAGAGCTCGTACAGCGGCTGCTGGAGCTGGCTCGCGAACCCCGCGTCCGGGGTCAGCGCCCACTACGTCGTGAACGAGTCCGGGTCCGAGGTCCGCGCGCTGGTCGACGAGAACAACCGCGCGTGGCACATCGCCGCGAACTACGAGTGCGACAACAACGACGGCGTCGAGTGCTGGCGCGACGGCACCAGCATGAACAGCGTGTCGGTCGGGATCGAGCACGCGGGCTACGCGTCGCAGTCGAGCTGGCCGGTCGGTCAGATCCAGCGGTCGGCCGAGCTGACCTGCGGGATCAGCCAGCGCCACGGCGTGCCGCGCGACGAGTACCACATCGTCGGCCACGGGCAGCTCCAGCCGTACAACCGGACCGATCCGGGCCCGAACTGGCCGTGGTCCGACTACCTGAACCGCGTCCAGACCGAG
>JBEBJW010001537.1:0-2015 GCA_040079715.1 Myxococcota bacterium
GTCCGGGATCGCGAAGGCGGCGTTCGCCGGGGTCACCGCGTCGATCGTCGGGCTCGCCGCGTCGGCCCACGCGGATCCCACGTTCTTCCCGTCCGACGCGACGCTCGCCCCGCTGGTCGCCGGGGTGGTCGGCGCGTTCGCCGTCGCTGCCGCGATGGCCGCGCCGCGCGACGCCCGGGCCTCGATCGCGCTCGCCGCGGGGGCCGCCGGGTTGTCGACCTGCCACGGGCCGTCGATGTCGGGACCGGTCGGCCCGCTGGTGGTGGTCGTGTCGGTCGACACGCTCCGGACCGACGCCGCCGCCGAGATGGCCTCGGTCCGGTCCCTCGGCGCGCGCGGCCAGACGTTCTCCGACGCGCTGTCGACCGGCGCGTGGACCGTGCCGGCGGTCGGGAGCCTGCTCACCGGCCGGTGGCCCGCCGCCCACGGTGCCGGGCGCCCCGGTCGGGGATGGCCGGGGGTCGTCGGCCTCGATCCGGCCGTCCCGACGATCGCCGAGCGGCTCCACCAGTCCGGCTGGCGGACCGGGGCGGCGGTGTCGAACGTGTTCCTGGTGCCGGTCCTGGGGTTCGACCGGGGGTTCGACACGTTCCTCCACTCCGACGCGCGCCCGGACGCGCCGCTGCTGGTCCCGTGGCTCGGCTCGCGGACCGCCGCGCTCGAGCCCCGCAAGGTCCACCGCAACGACGGCGCCGAGGTCGTCGACGAGGCGCTCCGGTGGTGGGACGCGGCCCGCGGCGAGCCGACGTTCCTGTGGGTCCACCTGCTCGAGCCGCACCTGCCGTACCACCACGCCGAGCTCACGCCGGACGACGTGCTGTACCCGGTCGTCGGGCGGGTCCCCGAGGCGAAGCTCGACGCGACCGCGATCCGCCGCGGGGAGCTCCGCGACGGGCCGCGCGAGCGCGACGCGGTCCGGGCGCTGTACCGGGCGGAGGTCGGGTGGGCGGATCGGGCCGTCCTGCGGCTGCTCGCCGGCCTCGACGCCCGCGGCGCGCTCGATCGGTCGACGATCGTGTTCACCGCCGACCACGGCGAGGAGCTGTGGGATCACGGCGGGTTCGAGCACGGGCACGCCCTGTGGCCCGAGATCACGCGGATCCCGCTGATCGTGGTCGATCCGCGGCTCCAGCCGGGGTCGGTCCGGACCGATCCGGCGTCGGGGGTCGACGTGGCGGCGACGGTGCTCGCGGCGGCCGGGCTCGATCCGGCGGGCCTCGACGGGGCGGACCTCCGCGAGCCGCTCGATCCGGACCGGGTCCGGCGGATCCAGGGGACGCTGTTCTTCCGCCAGCAGCAGGCGGTGGTCCAGCGGGGCTCGGCGGTGGTCGAGGCGGACGGCGAGCCGCTCCACGTGTACGACCGCGACGCGGACCCCACCTGGACCGTCGATCGGGCCGACGCGGACCCGGAGGTCGCCCGGACGCTCGGGGCGCTGCTCGATCCGGGGTGGGTCGACGCGGTGGATCGGCCGGTGGCCCCGGTCGACCTCGAGGCGCTCCGGGCGCTCGGGTACGTCGAGTAGCGCGCGGTCGAGGCCCTACCGGAGCGCGATCCGGCACCGCACGCTGCCGTCCGGGTCGACGAACGCGCCGCCGGTGCCCTCGTCGAGGGCCCACCGCCGGAGCGTCACCCGATCCCCGGCGAAGCACGGCTTGCGCCACGCGACCTCGCAGAACCGGGCCAGCGGCCGGTCCGGACGGAGGGCGACCGCGGCGTCCTCGAACAGGCGCGGGTACACGAGCGAGTTCACGTGGAGGTTGCTGTCGGTGTGGTGGACCCCGAACGCGATCGGCACGTCCGGCAGCAGGTCCGGCCCCCCGTCGCCACCGGAGCGGTCCGGCGCGCCCACCGCGTCGAACGTCCGGAGCGGGCCGCCGTCCGCCGGCACCCCGCTCGGCAGGGCGGTGACCCGGCGCTGGCCCGGCGGGGCGAACGGGCGGGTGAACACGTGCTCGGCGTAGACCCGACCGACGAGGACCTCGGTGGCGCCGCTGTCCACGCCACCCCAGGTC
>JBEBJW010001538.1:0-2015 GCA_040079715.1 Myxococcota bacterium
CGCGACCCTGTCCCGGGCGAGCGCCCGCGCGTTCAGTTCGGCCCCGAGCCGCGCGAGCTGCGCGCCGGCGTGGCCGCGCGCGCCGTTCGCGGCCTGCCGCTCGTCCACGGTCGACACCACGACCCGCCCCCACGACACCCAGCTCGCCACCCGGACCCCCGTCGGGTCGAGGTGGCCTCCGACGAACCGCCGTTCGTCGGCCCCGACCGCCACCTGTCGGACGTGCTGCAGCGCGGTGCGCCGATCGGCGTCCGTGAGCCCGTTGAAGATCGGCGGCAGCGGTTCGTACATTCTCGGCGGGTTCAGCGGGCGTCGACCTCGGAGTCGAGCCGGTGGAGCGGGATACCGACAGAGCACGAGCGTCGGTGGTCGAACGACCCGCGGTCCTCTATCCTGGTGCGTACATGCGGAGTGTGTTCCCGATCCTGGTGATCGCCGTCGGCTGCGCCCCGAAGGTCCCGCGGGTGCCGGGCCCGCTCGCGGCGGTCGGCTCCGTCCCGACGCTGATCGTCGCTCCGCCGGACGAGCCGCGGCCCGCGCCGTCGACCGGGTCCCGCCCACGGCCGAGTCGATCGCGACCGCCGCCCGCCACTACCTCGACCACAACCCGCGCGGGTTCCGGGACGACTGCTCGGGCTACGTGATGGCGGTGTTCGCCCGCGCCGGGATCCCGCTCGACGGCAACACCGCGAGCTTCTACGACCAGGCGAAGACCGACGGCTCGCTCCACCACCGCAAGCTCCCGAACCCGGGCGACATCGCGTTCTTCGACGACACGTACGACCGGAACCACAACGGCAAGCTCGACGATCCGCTGTCGCACGTGGCGGTCGTGCTCGAGGTCCACCCGGACGGCACGATCGTGCTCGGCCACGGAGGGACGAGCCGCGGGCGCACCACCTTGACCATGAACCTCGAGCACCCGCACGACCGCGAGGGCGACGACGGGGCGGTGGTCAACGACTGGCTCCGGGTCCGGCGCGACGACGATCCCGCCGGCACCCGGTACCTGGCGTCCGAGCTGTGGCGGGCGTTCGCCAGATTTCCCGCTCGACCGCTCGGGGCTGGTCTCTCCGATCGACCGGCGAGCGTCGGGGGGGTCGCCGACGACGCGCTCGTCGAGCCGTGATCCACGGCGCCCGCGTCACTCGACCGGGCGCTGCTCGACCCACCGGGACATCCCGTCGGCGCCCTTGACCCACCCGCCGCACTTCGCGCCGAGATCCGGGCGGATCAGCGACCCGTCCGGGCACTTCGCCCACCCGTCCGCCTGACCCGAGCTGCTCCGGATCGGCAACTGGATCCGGCCAGGGCTGTAGGCCGCGAACGCCTGATCGAAGGTGTCGACACCGCCGGGCCAGCTGCGCCCGATCGCGTCGATCGCGGCCGCGCCCGGGTCCGACGACACCGCGGTCGACAGCAGCACGTCGGACAGCGTCCGCCGCCCCGGATCCGACGACAGCAGGAACGCGCACAGCGCCCAGCCGTACGGGTACTCGGGCCGGGTCCACGGGGTGGCCCCGAGCGCGGTCCAGGTCTGCCGATCGAGCCCGACCAGCGACGACGCCTTCGGCACGCTCCGGCCGCGGATCCACCCGAGCGCGTCGCCGTTCGGCACGAGGTACACCGCGTTGCCGTCGACGGTCGCGGTCTCGAACACCTCGGCGAGGCCCTCCTGGAGCCACAGCGGCACCCGACCGAGCCCGGCGGTGGCCAGCAGGTAGTGGCTCGTCTCGTGGACCAGCGTGGCCCGCATCGTGGCGTCGCCCCGGCCGCGCCAGACCACGACCTCGCCGGTGGCGCCGACGAAGTACCCCGAGGTGTGCCCGCTGCGGCCGAGGACCGCGGGCTCGCGCGCGTGGTACGCGGCCTCGCTCTCGACCATCGTGGCGTGGACCACGAGCGGGCTCGGGAACGCGATCCCGAGCCAGCTCTCGTAGGTCCCGTGCATCCGGGACACGATCCGGTCGACCGCGCGCTCGGTGTCGACCGACAGATCGAACCCCTCGGCGGGG
>JBEBJW010001539.1:0-2011 GCA_040079715.1 Myxococcota bacterium
ACTCCGCGACCTCGTCGTCGATCACGAAGTCCGTCGGCTCGAGCCCGACCGCCCACGACATGGTGCCGGTGCTCCCGTCGTCGGCCACCAGCTCGATCACCCAGTAGACCGTGCCGCCGGCGTGGTGCCAGGTCAGCGGTCCGTCGTCGCCGGGGCCGAGCGGGGGATCGTACACCTCGGGGCTGACCTCGGCCCCGCGGCTCGCCGACGCCTGGGTCAGCACCAGCCAGGTCGTGTCGTTGATCAGCCGGGTCTCGGGGGCGCACCCCGTCACCGCCACCACGACGCAGAACCAGAATCGACGCATTCCCACCTCCGCGGCCGGTATTGCACGCCGGAGTCGAATCCGCCACCTCCACCGAGGGCGCGAGCCCGTTCAGGTCGTCCAGTGCGGCCGCAAGGCTTCGACGCTCTCCCTGAGCGACGCCACGACCGCTTCCACCGTCCGACGCCGCGCGAGGTCGAACGAAGGGTCGGCTGCCACGGCCTCGAGCGCCGGGATCGCCCGGGGGGAGCCGAGGCCCACCTGACCGAGGCGATCGATCGCGCGGTCCCACGCCGGGTTCGCCGGATCGCGCGCGGCATCGATCACCAGGTCGAACAGCGAGCTGGACCACACGCACCGGTACGCCGCCTCGCGCTGATCGGGATCCGGGGACGCGGCGAGCCGGCGGACCAGCGCCTCGACGTACGGAGGAGCCTCGGCGTGCCCGACGATCGCCGCGATCGTGTCGAACACGTCGAAGTACGGCGGATCGCTGCTCGCGAGGCGGACCAAGGCGGGCAGGACGGGAGCGGCGGACTCGCCGAAGCAGCCGAGGGTGCTGAGGCTCCGCATGCCCGACACCCAGGTCCGCTCCGCCCGGATCGCCTCCGGCAGCCCGTCCAACGCCAGCAGGGCGTCCCGCGCGCGGCGACTCCGGTCGACGAACGCGTCGGACGGGGTGTGGCCGGCATACCGCCACGCGAGGTTCAGCGCGGCCAGCTCCGCGTCCGCCCGTGGGGGGTCGGCCGCGCTGGCGCGGTGCAGCGCCGCCAGCTCGTCGTCGAGCGGCGTACCGTCCCGCGCGATCTCGACCTCGCGCTCGACGTGCTGGACGGTGATCCGGTGTCCAGCGACCTCGAACGTCACGGGGAGCCCGCGGCGTCGCGTGATCTGCGGTCCCGGCGCGGCGGCCGCTCCCTGGTGGACGAACGCGAAGCAGGAGGCGAACCGGATGTGCGCGACCGGCCCCACCGCGCCATCGAGCACCACCGCCGCGCCCGGGCCGCCGACCGACACCGCGCGATCGTCCGGCCACACGCCGAGCTCGTGGCGCCGGACCCCGACTCCGGCGAGGTCCTCGGTGTCGGCCACCAGGTAGAACCGCTCTTCGATCCGTCGCATCGTCTGCCCCCCAGGAGCTCTCACCGAGCCGGGCCGGCCCGGTCGAGCCGCGGGCCGACGTGCGTCACTCCGATACACCCGTCTCCCCGGACGACTCCGGCCGGCGCCCGGCGCCACACCGGGTCGAGCGTAGCATGCACCCTGCGGGCTCGGTCCTCCCGGTGGTCCCCGTGGAAGCGCGGACGAGATACGGCCTCGGGTCATGAGGCTCGCGCTCACCGCGTGCGAGGTCGACCTCGTCACCGGCGACGTCCATCGCGGCGACGCCATCGAGCGCCTGTCGACCCGCGAGTGCGCGCTGCTGCGGTTCCTGGTCGAGCACCCGCGCGAGAACCTCGATCGGGACCAGGTGTACGCCGCGGTGTGGGGGTCCCGCCGGACCGGCCCGACCCGGGCGATCGACACCGCGATCCGCCGGCTCCGGATGCGGATCGAGGCCGACCCTGCCCAGCCGGCCCACATCCTCACCATCCACGGCGAGGGCTACCGGTTCGAGCCGTCGACCGAGGACGATCGCGCTCCGCCGCCCGAGCCCCCGCCGTCCCGGCTGCTCCTGCTGCCGACCGCGACCGCCGACCTCGACCGGCTCGAGCTGCGCCGCGCTGACGGGGTGGTCCGCCTGAC
>JBEBJW010001540.1:0-2009 GCA_040079715.1 Myxococcota bacterium
GTCGCCGACCCGCCCGGCGTGGGCGATCAGCTGGTCCACCGGCCGCCCCACCAGGACCCGGACCAGCCACCCCACCGCGGCCGAGGTGGCGATCACCAGCACCACCAGCCACCCCGCGAGGCGGATCCCCGAGCTCGCCACGTACCGGCGCTGCTCGGCCAGCGACTCGCGAAACTCGAGCGCGGCGTGGGGCGCGTCGAGTGGCACGTAGGTGTACCGGAACCCGGCCGCGAGCGGTCGAGCGGGGAGCCCAGCCGCGAGCGGTCGAGCGGGGAGCCCAGCCCCGAGCGGTCGAGCGGGACCCGCGGGACCCGCGGGACCCGCGGCGATTACGCTCGTCACGACGCCGGACGCGAGGGCGGTGGTCGCCGCGTCGGGCAGATCCGCCGGCTGACCGGATCCGACCCCGAGCTCGATCCACCGGACCCGGACCCCCTGGTCTTCGGCGTCGAGGTGCGGCACCAGCCGCTGGGCCGCGTCGGTCCCGCCGATCCGCCACGCGTCGTCGACCGCGTGCCGGAGGCTGCTCCCCATCACCTCGTGGTCGCGCTGCATCTCGCGCTCGAACAGGTCGGTCTCGCGGACCACCGCCGAGGCGGCCTGCAGCCCGAGCGCCACGCAGAACACCAGGATCAGCACCAGGTTGATCTTCCACGACAGCCGCATCGGTGTCCTCGTCAGCGGGCCGCGACCCGCACCAGGCGTCGGAGATCCTCGATCGCGAACGGCTTGCCGAGGACGACGGCCCCGAGGGACATCGCCTCCGCGATCAGCGCCGCGTCCGGGAACGCGGTCACCAGGATCACCGGCGTCGCCCAGGCCCGGGCCCGGATCCCGCGGAGCGCGGCGAGGCCGCTCACCCCCGGCATCCGGACATCGGTCACCACCACGTCCGGGATCTCGTCGGCGAACAACCGATCCGCGAGCTCGAGGCCGGTCGCGGCCGTGTCCACCGCGTACCCGTCCGCCCGGAGCGCCCGCACCACCAGCGCCCGCAGCTCGTCGTCGTCCTCGGCCACCACGACCCGGGCGGCGGTCACCGAGCCACCGCGTCGCGGACCGCCCGGCGCACCACCTCGAGCTCGACCGGCTTCGCGAGCACCCGGCAGCACCCGAGGGCGGTCGCGCGCCGCACCACGTCGCCGTCGGCGAACGACGTGACCACCACCACCGGCATCCACCACCAGTGGGCCCGCAGCTCGGCGACGAGGTCCAGCCCGTCGCCGTCCGGCATCCGGCGATCGGTCACGATCAGCCGCGGGACCCAGTCGTGACCGGCGTGCTCCGCGATCAGCATCTCGAGCTTCGCCTCTCGGGTCGAGCCCACGTCGACCACGTCGTATCCGTCGCGTTCGAGCGTCACGGTCAGCAGTCGTCGCATCTCGACATCGTCCTCCACGACCAGCACCCGGATCGGCGGGATCTCGCGGATCGCGGGCGGCCGCGCGGGGCTCGCGTCGCGCTCGGTGTGCGGTTCGATCATCTCGACCTCCCGCTCGGTTAGCAGGAGGCGTGCCACGGATCGGACCGGCGGTTGTGGCGGGCGGGACGCTCGCGGCGGGGCTCGGCCTGTTCTGGGCGGCGCACGGGCCGATCCGCGGGTTCGGCGGCGACGTGCTGGTGGTGGTGTTCCTCGACGCCGCCCTCGCCACGGTGTCGCTCGGGACGCCGCTCGCGCGGCTCGGGGCGGTGGGGTTGCTGTCGGTCGGGCTCGAGTCGCTCCAGGGGCTGCACCTCGTCGGCCCCGACGCGCACTGGCTGGTCCACCTGATCCTGGGGTCGACGTTCGATCCGCTCGACCTCGCGGCGTACGCGATCGGGCTCGGGATCGCGGCGGCGCTCGAGCAGCGGTGGCACCACGGGCGGTGAGGCGAATCGCCACAGGTGGGGCAGGACGCCTCTGTGTCTCCCGCTCGACCGCTCGGGGCTGGTTCTCCCGCTCGACCGCTCGGGGCTGGTTCTCCCGCTCGACCGCTCGGGGCTGGTTCTCCCGCTCGACCGCTCGGGGC
>JBEBJW010001541.1:0-2008 GCA_040079715.1 Myxococcota bacterium
GTGTACGCCGAAGGGAACTCGGCGATGTGGGGGGGCGGCCTGTTCGTCGACGCTCCGCCGGTCACGGTGCTCGACTCGGCGCTGGTCGCGAACCGGGCGGACGTCGCGGGCGGGGGTGCGAGCGCGGACGACCTGGCCGGCGTGTGGCTCGGTCGGGTGGTGTTCGACGGGGTGGAGCTGCGCGACAACGTCGCCCCGAGCGGCGCCGGCGTGGACGTGTACGAGACCGAGCTCGTTCTGGACGGGGGCGCGGTGGAGGGGAACGTCGCGGACGCGGGCGGCGGGGTGTACCTGTGGCCGGGGTCCAGCCTGACGGTCACGGCGAGCGACTTCGGCGACGGCGCCACCGACAACGCCCCGGACGACGTGTGGACCACGATCGGCTACGGCGGGTACGGCGCAGGGGCGTCGTTCACCTGCGACGTCGCGTGCACGGGCCCGTAGGCTCCGGCTCCGGTTCCCCCGGTCCGATGCGGGGCTCGATCGCGGGACACCGCGCAGGAACGCGAGGAGCGGCGTCGGGTCGGTCATCTCGGGCCGATCTCGAGGTGGGCGTTGCCGAAGTCCGGGTCGTCGAGCGTCCCGGTCGTGCGGCACCGCCACGCCGGCAGGCCTGGGACGCGGATCTCCCGACCCTCGGGGACGACGGCCCCCAGCGCCTCGAACCCGATCAGCCGGTCGCACAGCCCGACCGCAGCGTCCTGCAGGTCGACCGGGACGGCTGCTGGGCTCGCGGGTGGCGTCCACGATACGGTGCGCCCATGATCCAGGTCTACGGGTTCTCGCGGGTGAACGAGATGGCGCACGGCAACACGCGTGACCTGCGCGTGTTCTGGGCGCTGGAGGAGATGGGGCTGCCGTACGCGATCGTCGGACTGGATCACCCGAACCACGATCTGGACGCGCCGGCGTTCCGCGCGAAGAACCCGTTCGGGCAGCTCCCGGTGATCGACGACGACGGCGTCGTGGTCACGGAGTCGGGGGCGATCCTGCTGTACCTCGCGCGCAAGAGCGGGACGCTGATGCCGCGCGATCTCGCGGGCGAAGCTCAGGTGCTGCGGTGGTCGGTGGCGGCGCTGACCACGATCGAGGTGCCGGTGCTGTCGGAGTGGTTCGTCAACCTGAGCGGAGGCCGGGGCACCCCGCCGAGCGAGGCGCTGCACCGGTGGGCGGAGCTGCGCCTCGGGCAGCTCGACGGGTGGCTCGCGGACCGCGCGTTCGTCGCGACGGACGACTTCACGGTGGCGGACATCCTGATGACGCACGTGCTGGGCGGCGGCACGGATCCGGCGCTGGTGGCGCCGCGGGCGAACGTGGTGGCGTACCGCGCGCGGTGCATGGACCGCCCGGCGTGGAAGCGGGCGTACGACGCATACTGCGCCCGGGTCGAACGGGTCCCGCTGAAGCGGTGACCGCAGGTCATGTCGAACCGCAGGGGCCAGGCCGGTGCGCGCGCGATGCCGGGGTCTACGACTTCGCGATGGAGGAGACGAGGATCGCGGCCGGCCACAGGCCCATGTGCCCCGCGTCCTGCGCGTCGATGACGCCAGTGACGATGACCCGGCGGCCCTCGAACTGGTGCAGCACCGCTTCCCCCAGGCTCCGAACCGCGTCGTCGAGGTGGACCCACAGGCCGGAGCGGTAGGGGAGCGAATCGACGCGCTCGGACGCGGGCATGTGCCACAGGGCGTCGCTCTCGAACGCGAGCTGGAGGACGCCGGCCACGCGGACGCTCGTCCCGTGCAACTGGTCGAGGTGTTCGACGACGTCGTGGACGGAGAACACGCCGCTGCGGTCCATCATGGACCTGTAGGTAACTACGTCGTCGCCTCGCCGTTCGAGCTGGCTCGACGAGCCGCGCGGCGGGCGGGTTCGGATCGGCCTCGAGTGATCGCGCGACCGCGACCGGGGTGGCGGGTGCTAGGTTCATCGGATGATCGTCCGTCTGACCAGGTGCGAGGTCGATCTCTCGACCGGGCGGGTCTCCGATTCCGGGGTCCTGACCACG
>JBEBJW010001542.1:0-2008 GCA_040079715.1 Myxococcota bacterium
CCCGGTGGGGCGCGCGGCCGGACCCGCGCGGGCCGACGACCACGCCCTCGCCGTCGTCGTCGCGGCGGACGTGGCAGGTGGGGCACGACACCCCCTCGCGGACCCGGGCCGGATCGAACGACGGCTCGGCCGGAGCCGCGAGGACCGTGATGTCGCCGGCGCGGGCGAACGGCGTGTCCGGTCGGATCGCCGCCGCGCGCTGCGGACGGGTCGGCAGGTGGCAGTTCAGGCACAGCCACCGCGGCTGACCCGGCTTCGCCAGCTCGCCGAGGTACTGCGGGTCGAGCACCGCGGACGCGTGGGTCGATCCCTGCCACTCCGCCAGGTGGTCCGGGTGGCACGCCCCGCAGCCGGCGGCGGACGCCTCGAACGAGCCCCCGGCGACCAGCGCCACGGTCGGCGGGGCGTCGATCGGGACCAGGAACGGCCGATCGCCGAACCGCTCGGCGATCGTCGGCGGGGGAGGCGGAGGCGGCGGCACGCGCGCGCAGGCCCACCACAACAGTGCGATCACGGCGTCTCCAGGGGTCGGTCTATCGGTCGTCGACGGTGAGCGCGACCCGGACCCCGTCGCCCGCGTCCTTGCCGCGCCGGATCCGCGCCGGGATCGACAGCAGCGTCCGGCCGTCCCTGCCGCGCCACACGCTGGTGGCGTAGGTCAGCCCGTCGACGGTCGCGACGACCGGGGTGCGGCCCCACGGCCGGGTCGGCTCGGGCGCGTCCGCCGCCGGAACCACGACGAACGTCCAGCCGCTCGGGCCCGGGTAGCGGAACAGCTCGGCGTCGAACGCGATCACGGGCTGCGGGCCTCACCGTGGGCCTGGTGGACGATCGGCAGGTGGACGATCTCGACCGACGCCGGGTCGAGCAGCGGCATCAGCGCGGCCATCGCCGGGCACGCGCTCGCTGCCTCGGCCGCGGCGTGGGCGTCGTCCGCCGAGGCCCAGCCCACCACGTCGGTCCAGGTGGCGCCTCCCTCCGCCGGCGCGGCGAGCGTCCGCCAGCGAAACCCGGCCTGCCCCCGAAGCCAATCGGTCACCGGGGCGGCGGCGGCCTCGATCCGTCCCGGGTCGACGCCCGCGGCGAGCGCGAACCGGACGATCTCGAGCACGGTCGTGTCCATCGGCACCTCCACCCCCGATGTAGCGGCGATCCCTGACAGGATGTGTCAGGGTATCGGGATGACCGCGCACGAACGACGTGAAGCTTTGCTCGGGTGGCTCCGGGGCCGCCGCTCCGCCACCGCCGCCGAGGTCGCCGCTCGGTTCGGCGTGTCCGAGCGCACCGTGTACCGCGACGTCGCCGCGCTGCGGGACCGCGGCGAGCCGCTGTCGGCCGACGCCGGTCCCGGCGGGGGGCTCCGGCTCGATCCGGAGGCGCTGCTCCCTCCGGTCCGGCTCGCCGCCGACGAGGTGGTGGGCCTGGTGCTGTCGCTCCGGCTCGCGCGCCAGGCGGCGCCGACCGCGCCGTTCTCGCGGGCGGCGGACGCGGCGGTGGATCGGCTGGTCGGCGCGCTGCCCCCCGCGCGGGCGTCGGAGCTCCGGCGGTGGCTCGGGCGGATCGTGGTCGGGCGGCCAGCGAGCGCCCACACCGCGGCCACGGTGAAGCCGATCCCGCCGACCCTGCTGGCGATGGTCGAGCGCGGGTTCACCGCCCGGCGGGCGCTCCGGTTCGGGTACACCGATCGCGCCGACGTGCGGTCGAGCCGTCGGTGCGAGCCCCACGGGCTGCTGGTCCAGGTCCCCGCGTGGTACGTGCTCGGGGTGGACCTCGACCGGGAGGCCCCGCGGATGTTTCGGATGGACCGGATCGATCGGGCCACCGTCCTCGACGTCGTGCCGTTCGTGCCCCGACCGGTCGAGGTGCTCGCCGCGTTGGTCGTGCCCGAGGCGCGGTGAGCGGCGCGATCGCCGCCGTCAGGGCGCCGCGGGTTCGCCGGGCGCCGATCCGCCCAGCGCCGACCCATCGGCCGGCGTGGCGGGGGGCACTGGCCCCACGAGGTCGATCA
>JBEBJW010001543.1:0-2005 GCA_040079715.1 Myxococcota bacterium
AGGGCCGCGAACTGGACCGCCGACGTCGCCGCACCGAACGGCTGGTTGGCGTTCCCCGTCCACCACGCGAGCGGGGTCGCGACCGGGAACGTCACGCAGGCGACCGCGAACCACCCGCCGCTCGCCACCAACCACCGCGTCGTCTGCCACACGTCGTCGGAGAACGCGTGGCGGATGTCCGCGTTCGACACCCGGAGCTGGAACAGCGGCGTCGCGAGTGCGAACGCGACCAGCACCGACGGCGCGTACGACAGCGGCGACAGGAGCGCGCTCGGGTCCCGGGCGGCGCCGGCGGCGAACACCGAGAACTGCGGCGCGTCCGACGGGTCGCCGGTGGCGATCATGTAGGTCAACGGCAGGATCCCGAAGAACGGAACCGCGTACGACGCGCTCGCCATCATCGCGAGCGCCGGGCTCTTGGTGAACAGCGCGAAGAACGCGCCGAGCCCGGCCATCAGGACCACCGTGGTCAGGGTGTGCGCGGTCACCGCCAGGACCTCGACCCCGCTCACGCCGCCGAGGTTGACCACGAGGGCCATCACCGGCAGCGCGCCGCCGACCAGGGTGAGCAGCCCGAGGATCCGCGACAGCACCTTCCCGCCGAGGATCTGGCCCGGCCGGAGCGGCGTGAGCACCAGCATCTCCATCGTGCGTTCGTCCGTCTCCTCGATCACCGCCGACGCCGTGGTCAGCGGCGCGATCACTATCGCGAGCAGGACCTGGGTGACCGAGAACCCGATGAACAGCCCGCGACCGAGCCAGCCCAGGTTCGACGCGTCGACCAGCGACATCCGGGTCGCGTTCACCGCGGCCCACATCCCGAGCAGCAACGCGCCGAGCAGGGCGCCGGAGAACACGGTCCGCGCCGCGTAGGTCTGCCACCGGCGGCTGGTGCGCGCCGCCTCGCGGAGCAGGATCGCGCCCGAGATCAGCGCTCCGAAGGGTGCCCCCGCGCGCTCCGCGGCTCGACGGACGAAGTTCCTCATCTCGACCGACTGTACCTCGTTCCCGGGATCCCGCGAGTGGGTCGGCGTTGCGGAGCCGGATAGTACATCCGGAATGCTCGAACCAGGAACGGAGGTCGGCGGCTACACCGTCGAGGCCCAGGTGGGTCAGGGCGGGATGGCCGTCGTGTACCGCGTGCGCGACGCGGACGGTCGGGCGTGGGCGCTGAAGGTGCTCACGCTCCGGAAGGGCGACGTCCGCGAGCGGTTCCGCCAGGAAGCCGAGATTCAGCTCGCCCTCGACCACCCGCACATCGTCCGCGGCCGGGAGGTGGTGGACGTCGACGGCTCCCCCGGGCTGGTGATGGAGTACGTCGACGGGCGCCCGCTCGACCTGTGGGTGATGGCGTACCCGCACGCGCCGATCGTGTTCAAGGATCGGATCGCGCGCCAGGTGGTCGACGCCGTCGCGTTCGCGCACGCCCGCGGGCTCGTCCACCGCGATCTCAAGCCCGGGAACGTCCTGGTCGCCGATCGCGACGGTCCGTGGGCCAAGGTCACCGACTTCGGCCTGGCGAAGCACCGCGACAGCGCCGCCGCCACCCGCACCGGGATGGCCCTCGGAACGCCGCGGTACATGGCGCCCGAGCAGGTCCGCGACGCGAAGCGGGTCGACGCGCGGGCCGACGTGTGGTCCCTCGGGGTGGTGCTGTACGAGCTGTACACCGGTCGTCCGGCGTTCCACCGCGACGCGCTGATCGACATCTTCACCGCGGTGGTCACCGCCGACTACGTCGATCCCGGCGTGTTCGGGGTCCCGGATCGAGTCCGGGACGCGATCCGCGGCGCGCTCCAGGTCGAGCCGTCCACCCGGTTCCCCGACTGCCGGGCGCTCGCGGTGGTGCTCGGCGCGGAGGCGTTCCAGACGGGCGGCCTGCCCGCGCTCGGCTCGCCCACGGTGGTGTCGCTGCCGCCGTCCCGCCAGCACCCGGAGGGACGGGCCCAGACGCCGCCGCCGTCGCCTGCGCCCGCGGTCGCTGCCCGCGCGCTTGCTCCGGTGG
>JBEBJW010001544.1:0-2003 GCA_040079715.1 Myxococcota bacterium
CCGACCCCGGACGGAGGCCGACGGCGAGCGGAGCGAGCCGGGGCGCCCAGCTCGTACCTCGCCCTCCGACCCTCGGCGTCACAGCGTCGGGACGCCCGGGCGCCACGGCCCGCGCGGGAACGCGTCGTCGATCGCCGCGAGGTCCTCCGGATCGAGGCGGAGGTCGCCAGCGGCCACGTTGTCCTCGACGTGCGCTGCGTCGCTCGCCTTCGGGATCGCGAACAGGTCGTCGTCCCGGGTCAGGTACGCGAGGGCGACCCGCCGGGCGGTGGTCCGGTGGCGGTCGGCGATCCGCACCAGCGCGCGACCGTCCGGGGTGGTCGGGCCGGCAAAGCTGCCTGACCCGAACGGGCTGTACCCGACGACCGCGATCCCGGCGGCCCGACACGCCGGGATCACCCGGTGCTCGACCTGCCGCTGCTGGAGGTGGTACAGCACCTGGTTGCAGGCGCACCGCCCGGGGCCGGCGAGCGACACCACCTCGGCGATCCGCTCCTCGTCGAAGTTGCTGACGCCCCACCACCGGATCTTGCCGTCGCGGCGGAGCTGCTCGAACGCCTCGATCGTGTCGGCCAGCGGGTGCGGGCCCTCCCAGTGGAGCAGGTACCCGTCGAGCCGGTCGGTCCGGAGGCGCCCGAGCGAGCGCTCGCACGCGGCGATCGTGCCGGTCCGCGATGCGTTGTGGGGCAACACCTTGCTCACGAGCACGATCTCGTCGCGCCGATCGGCGAGGGCCTCGGCGACGATCCGCTCGACCTCGCCGTTGCCGTACAGCTCGGCCGTGTCGACGTGGCGCGCCCCGAGCTCGACGCCCCGGCGCAACGCGCGGATCGCGGCGACCCGATCGTCGCGCTCGAGGTTCCAGGTCCCGAGACCGATCGCCGGGAGCGTGGTCCCGGTGGGCCCGAACGGCAGCGCTCGCATCGTCCCTCCGGTCGCGGCGTATCACGGGCGCCGAACCGCGAACGTGGGGCGAGACGATCGAACGACGGCGAGCTAACAGTGGACCCATGGATCTCGCTGTCGGTACCCCCGTCGACAGGTTCGTGGTCGAAGCTCGGATTGGACGTGGCGGCATGGCATCCGTGTATCGGATCCGCCACCGACAGCTGAACTCGACCTACGCCCTCAAGGTGATGCACGTCACCCACCCGGACCTCGCCGGGCGGATCCGATCGGAGGGCGCGCTCCAGGCCGAGCTCCGCCACCCGAACATCGTGACCGTGTACGACATGGTCGAGGTCGGCGGGTTGCCGGCGCTGGTGATGGAGTTGGTGGAGGGGCCGTCCCTCGCGGCGCTGCTCGACGTCCACCGCCCGAGCCTCGACCAGATCGACGACCTGGTCCGCGGGATCCTGAAGGGGGTCCGGTTCGCCCACGCGCAGGGGATGATCCATCGGGACCTGAAGCCGGCGAACATCCTGATGGCGGAGACCGAGGACGGCCTGGTCCCGAAGATCACCGACTTCGGGCTGGCGAAGAGCCTCCAGAGCACCACCAGCTCGTCGGTCCAGACGCGGACCGGCGCGGTGATGGGCACCCCCACCTACATGGCGCCCGAGCAGTTCCGGAACACCCGGGCGGTCGATCACCGGGCGGACATCTACGCCCTCGGGGTGATCCTGTACGAGCTCGTCGCCGGCAGGCGCCCGTACGACGACGAAGACCTGTTCGACCTGCTCGACAAGGTTCGCCACGGCGACTATCCGCGGGTGACCGAGCTCGTGCCGTCGTTGCCGGATCGGATGGCCGACGCGATCGAGGGCGCGATGGTGATCGAGCCCGAGCATCGGATCCCGTCGGTCGACGCCCTGTACGAGGTGTGGAGCGGCAACATCCGGCTCGATCGGTCGTCGGTGTGGGACCGGTCGGTCCTGAAGCGGATCGGCGACAGCCTGGTGGAGACGCCGGACGGACGGGTGTCGGCGGCGTCGCTCGCCCCGCCGCTCGACGCGCTCGCCCCGGCCTCGCCGCGCCCCGAGCCCACGCCCCGGCCGGACACG
>JBEBJW010001545.1:0-2000 GCA_040079715.1 Myxococcota bacterium
GAGACTCCCCCCGCGGCAGCAGCAGCCGCAGCACAGGGGTCAGTTCGGCAGATCCGAAGGATCCACCGGAAGTTCGGGCCCGTCCGCCGCCGCCCGCGCGCGCTCCGCGTTGGTCGTGTACTGCGGACGCCGCTTCGCGTCGGTCTCGCGATCCGCGGCGCGCTCCCACAGCCGCGCCGCGTCTCGCCAGGCCTGCGCGGCGGACGCCGGATCCGTGGCGGCCTCCGCCTTCTGCTCGGCGGCTTCTGCCTTCGCCACGTGGGGGTTCCGTCCGAAGCCCATCGAGCCTCCTTCGCGGTGGCCTATCCCGCGCGTAGACGGCCCGGCGGATCACGCCGGCGGCAGGGTGATCCGGTCGCCGACCTCGATCCGGTCGGGGTCGGTGATCGCGGGGTTCAGCGCCAGGATCTCGGTCAGGCGCGCGCGGCTCCCCAGCAACCGGTCGGCGATGTCCGCCAGCGTGTCCCCCTTCACGACGGTGTACACGTCCGACCCAGGATCGACCGTGGTCTCCCCCAGCACGCGCGCCTGGAGCTTCGCGTACACGGACAGGCGGGTCGCGAGGGCCCGCGCCGCCGCGGTCCAGAAGTACGTCGACCGGGACGGGTCCTGCAGGAACGCGAGGTCCACCCCGTCGAGGTCGTCGGCCAGCAGCATCAGGACCATCGCCGGCTTGCCGGCCGCGATCCCGTCGGCGAGGGCGTCGATCCGGATCGAGTTCACGGCGTTGCCGCCGGCCACCGGCCCCGCGGCGCCGAGCTGGTCGACGTACGCGCGGAACCGCGGGTCGAGCACGTAGTGGTGGGCGAAGTAGCCGTAGATGTAGTTCCACTCGCCGCTCGCCCAGTCGAACCACACCGTCGGCGACGAGTCGCGGATCATGTCGGCCCACACCGCCTGCTGCTGCTCGGTGGCGAACGCGGTGGTGGCCCGGTCCGTCGGTGTCAGCGCGCCGGACACCACGTCCGGATCGCTCGGATCACGCGTCGCGACCAGGGTCACCGGGCTCGATGCGGGCTTGGAGGGGTCCCCGTAGCGGTTGGCGGCCTCGACGGGGTCGATCACCCGCGCGCGGTACTCCGACGCGAAGTCGCGGTACACCCACACCGGCGCGTCGTACGGCCCGGTCGGCTGGGTCGCGCCGATGCCTCGCTCGAACCCGTTGCCCGGTCCGCTGTCGCACGCGTGCTGGAGCTCGTGGACCAGCGTGTTCGCGAGGTCGGACTCGGACTGCTCGGTCGCGTCGGCGAACACCATCGTGTCGTTGGCGGGGTCGAAGTGACCGGACTCGTCGAACGTGATCGCGATGCCGGCGTTGTTCGTGAGGCTGGTCTCGTCGTAGTCGGCGGCGCCGCTGTCCCACGCGACCCGGGTGTCGAAGAACGCGACCTGGCCGGCCGGGGCGCGCTGGGCGCTGTCGTGGGTCTTGTCCAGCACCTGGGTCCCGATGGCACCGGAGTCGAGCCACTCGGCGGAGTTCCGGAGCAGGACCAGGCGAGAGGCGTCGTCCTCGCCGTCCGGGATCGGCGACGACAGCGCGGCGTCCAGCAGGCGACGCACCCGCCCGACCGAGCTCCGGTGGTTGGCCAGGGCCTCGGCCTTCGACGCCGCCGACGCGGCCGACACGGCGTCCAGGGTGGGGGTGGCGCTCGGCGCGGGGTTCGCGCCGGTCGTGAGCTCAGCGGCGCGCGCGGCGTTCGAGCCGTGGTCCGGGACCGCCTCGTCGGGCGCGGCCTCGGTGCGCTGCGCGGAGCTGTCTTGCTGGTACGAGGTCGAGGTCGAGCGCATGCCGGTGCCCCCCTCTCGAGGTCACCCGGCGCGGCCGAGCGATCTGTCGCAGCTGTGTCGCAGGGCCGAACCGGCCCCCGACGCGACGATCGACGCGCTACCAGGGGGATGGATGGAGGCGACGGTGGGGTGGACCCTGGTGCTCGCGGTGGTCGCAGGGTGCGCGGTCGACGACCCCGCGCCGGCCCTACCCGTGGGCGTCCCGACGGCGC
>JBEBJW010001546.1:0-1999 GCA_040079715.1 Myxococcota bacterium
CCCCGCGCGGCCCCGAGCCGGTCGCGGTGGTCGGCGCGGCCGCGGCCCCGGTGCTCGCGCCGGGTCGCCCGCTGTCGATCCTCGTGTGGAACGTCCAGTTCTGCGCCGGTCGGTCGCGGACGTTCTTCTACGACGGGGGCGACGCGGTCCACGTCGACCCGGACGACCAGCTGCGGGCCCTCGACGCGATCGGACGGGTCCTGCGCGACCAGCAGGCCGACGTCGTGCTGCTCCAGGAGGTCGACCGCGGCTCGGACCGGACCGGTCGGGTCGATCAGCACGCCGAGCTGCTCGCGCGCTGCCCGTACCCGTGCCACGCCTCCACCGCGTACTACCGGAACCGGTACGTGCCATACCCGCGCCACCAGCACCTCGGGCGGATCGAGATGCACCTGTCGGTGTTCTCGCGGTTCCGGATCGCCGGGGCCACCCGGTGGCCGCTGCCGGAGCTGGCCGAGCCGTGGCTCCGCCGCCAGTTCAACCTGCGCCGGGCGCTGCTCGAGGCGACGGTGCCGCTGACCGACGGCCGCTCGCTCGCGCTGTTCGACGTGCACCTGTCGGCGTTCTCGCGCGGCGACGGGACCCTCCCCCGCCAGCTCGGAGCGGTGGCCGACCGGCTGCGGGCCGCCCGGGACGCGGGCCACCCGGTGGTGCTCGGGGGCGACTTCAACGCGCTGCCCCCCGGGGACGACCCGTCGCGCCTCGGGCCCGACGCCGGGTTGTACGCCGACGACGGCGAGCCGCTGCGGATCGTGGCCGACACGTTCGCGAGCGCGGTCCCCCCCGAGGCGCACCGGGACGAGCCCGAACGGTGGCGCACCTGGCTGCCGCACGGCGCCCACGTCGCGGACCGGGCGATCGACCACCTGTTCGTCGGGCCGGGGGTCGAGGTGCTCGACGTCGCAGTCGCGAGCGGGGTGACCGACGCCTCGGACCACCTCCCGCTCCGGATCGAGCTCACCGTCCCCTGACGACATCAGGCGGCGAGATCAGGCGGCGATCGCAACCACCGCCGCGATCCGCGCCCGGACCCGGTCGACGAGCCACGCGCGGGCCAGCGCGTACTGCTCCTGCTCGAGCGCCCGCCCGGGGATCCCGTACCGCTCCCACGCCCCGTCGATCGCCGCCGCCGGGCGCGGCCCGTCGATCGAGGCAGGCAGCGCGTCGACCGCGGTGCGGAGCGCGATCGCGACCGGCACGCCGCCCTCGGCGAGGCACCACTCGACCACGTCCCACCCGTGCGCCGCGTGGCGCCCCTCGTCCGCAGCGAGCTCGCGGAGGACCTCCCGGATCGGCTCGAGCTCGCACCGGCGGACCAGCTTCGCGATCACCCGGGCCGACAGCCCCTCGTGCAGGGCGCCGTCGACCAGCGACACCACCGCGAGCTCGATCAGGCGCCGGGTCCGCCCGCCGGACAGCGCGCCGGCGGTGGTCGCCTCCGGGAACCGCCCGGGGGAGGCCGCCTGCCCGTCGAGCGCGCGGGCGAGGCCGAAGCACAGCTCGGTGTGGCGGATCTCGTCGAGCGCGTCGCGGGACGCGTCCGCCAGGAGCTCCGGCGGGGCGCCGAGCGCGATCAGCTCGAGGCTGGTCCGGGCGAACGCCGCGACCGACGCGTGCTCGGTCCGACCGTTGTCCCGCCACGCCGCCGCGAGCTCCGCTCGGACCTCGTCGGGGACCGACAGCGCGCCTGGGTCGGCCGCCTCACGCGGCGCGCGCGCCGGCGCCCACGCGTCGCCCGGTCCGACGGTCGCGAACCGCAGCTGGCCTCGCTCGCGGAGCTGCCGCCCCCGGGCGAACCCGGTGGTCGACCAGCTCACCACCGCCGCCGCGATGTACGCCCACCACCCGGCCGATACGAGCCCGAACACGCCGCCGGCGAGGGTCCCCCACGATCCGCGGCCGGCGAGGCTCCGGGCCCGCACCGCCATCGCGACCGCGCCGAGGCCGCCACTGACGCCGATCCCGGCCGCGATCAGCCCGGCGAGCCCGGCCGGCCACC
>JBEBJW010001547.1:0-1998 GCA_040079715.1 Myxococcota bacterium
GTCACCCCCACCGCCCCCGAGGTTTCGTCGGCCCGCGAGTCCGAAACCGACCGGTGCTCGGGCTTCGAGTGCGGCAACAACGGCACCTCGTCCACCGGGCTCGTCCACCCGGTCACCCCCGCCGCCGCCGAGCACCTGTGGCTCGAAGTACAGTCGACCCCCGCGGCCAGGACCCAGGGGTGCTCGGGCTTCGAGTGCGGCAACAACGGCCCGTCGTCCACCGGGCTCGTCCGAACCGTCACACGGCCGACCCGGGTGTCGCTCCCCGCGGCCGCCGACCAGTTCTGCGTCGACTTCCCGTGGATCGGCGAGGACCGCGCGCCCCCGCCGGACGAGGGCGATGGCGGCTGCCAAGACTGGCAGTGCGGCGGCAACGGCACCTCGTCCACCGGGCTCGTCCGCCCGGTCGACCTGGTCAGCGCCGCCGTCCGCCTGACCGCAAGACGCTGACCCGACGTCGGGTCGACCGGCCCGGCCGGCCGTCGACATCGTCGTGGTCGCGGTCCGGTGGACGGTCCGGCGGCAGGGGTCCAAGCCCCCGCCGAGCTCAGCGCTCGATCATCGTCGCGCCGTCCCACCGCCACTGCTGGCTCCACCCCGGCCCGTCGCACGCGGTCCCGTCGACCCCGGTCTGGCCGCCGGCGACCTCGAGGACGTCCCCGACCCTCCGAACCCCGGAGCACCGGCAGTCGCCGACGTACAGGAAGCCGATCACCGTCTGCTGTTCGCGATCGCCCGAGAACACGACCAGGTGGACGAGGGAGGGAGTCCCGAACACCGATTGATCCCGAATCAACTCGACGACCGCCTCGTCGACGCCGTCGCGGGTCACGTCGACGAACCAGGTGGACCCGATCCGGAACACCTCGCGGTCGTCGTCAGTGCCCCGATGGTTGTCGAACCCGCCCCCGACGAACGCCCGGGGCTGCGGGGTCATCCCGGGTCCTGCGACGTCGTACGACCGGTTGTACCAGTCGACGTCGTGCAACGTCGCGCGGGTGGTACCCGCGTGGGGCGCGCACGCCGCGAGGAGGAGCGTGACCGACACCGATGAGGCCCGGGGGTGGACTGCCCGCGCCCAGTGTGCCCGATCCCGGCGACGAAGGCCACCCGTTGCCCGCGCGACGGCGCCGGCGTATGCCCGGTGGATGGGCCACTACCTCAAGGTCGGACACCAGCCGCGGTCGGAGGAGCTCGGCCTCCCCCCGGACCGCGAGTTCGTGTGGGGAGGGTTCTTCTTGGCGTGGCTCGCGCGCAACGAGCTGCTCTCGGCTGAGTTCGTCGCGCTGGTCGGCGTGGAGCAGGTGACCGCGGTGAAGGAGCGTCGGTTGTCCGGTCCGCAGCTCCTGCAGCACGTCGACGGGGTGATCGATCGCGAGATGGTCGCGCCCGCGGCGAGGCAGCTCTGTTCGAACTACCTCGACCTGATGAACGGCGCGCTGTACCTGGCCGACTTCCGCCAGGCGTTCGGGATCCGGGGAAGATGCCTGCGGACCTGTACGTCGTCGAGGACGCCTGGGAGAACTACGATCGGATCGCCGGTCGGATCGATCGGGCGTGGCAGGTCGCTAGCGCGTAGCGCACGGACGCTCGGCAGACCGGGCGGCACCTCCGGCAGGAGTCGCCACAACCTGGGACCCGATTGCCATCGGCCCTCCGGTAGATCGGTCGGAGGAGGTCGAGATGTTCTGGTTCGTCACCTGGTCCGCCGCGGCTGCGCCGGCGGAGAGCCCTGGCTTCACCGACGGTTCCTCCGCGACCGTCGCGCAGACGCCGGCCCGCCGCCCGCCCGACTGCGACCCGTGGGAGTGCGGCAGCAACGGCACCGCGTCCACCGGGCTCGCCGTGCCGGTCGCGCCGATCACCGCGGTCACCGTCCCCGCCTCCGACTGGCTCTGCCGCGTGCTCCCGGGCTGGTTCGACCGATGCGCGCCGGCCGCCCGGCAGTGTCCGGAGGGGGACTGCGGGATGAACGGGACCTCGGCGTCCGGCCTGTCC
>JBEBJW010001548.1:0-1996 GCA_040079715.1 Myxococcota bacterium
CGGTCGGGCCGAGCGGCGCCGACGGCGTCGACGGGATCGATGGGGTGGACGGGGCGAACGGCGCGACGGGTGCCCAGGGTGCCAAGGGTGACAAGGGAGACCGGGGGGACGTCGGGCCGCAGGGTCCGCAGGGCGTGCCCGGGCTGCAGGGCCCGACCGGTCCGGCGGGCGTGCAGGGCCTGCACGGCGTAGCCGGCGCGGCGGGCGCCGACGCGATGCCGCAGACCAAGGGTGACCTGTACGTCCGGAACGTGGAGCAGAGCGTCGGGGCAGCGGCCGACGTGGTGGTGACCTGCGACGATCTCGACGACATCTTGCTGACCGGCGGGTGCCTGGCGGACGGACCGGTCGGCGAGTTCGTGCTGATCGAGAGCTACCCGTCCTACAACGGGGTCGAGACGCAGTTCGCGAGCTGGACCTGCCGGGTCGAGGAGACGGCGGGAGGCGTCGCGCCGTACACCGCCCGCGCGTTCTGCATCGAAGTGCCGTGAACGGCGCGTGGGCGGTCCGCCGAGCGCGGTCCGCCCGCCGAACCGGCAATGCCGCGCCCTCGGGCTCGGCCCCCGCGATGCCCTGCCGAGGGGCCTTCGTGGGGGCCCGCCCGAGCTCTTCGTGGGGCCTCCAAGCCAGCACTTCCTGGGGGCCCCACCCTGGGCGCGCAGCGCCGGCCACAAGGCGAGCGCCTCGTCAGGGGCAGGACCAGGTCGTGGTCGACGCGACCGTCTCGTCGACGACGCCGTCCCCGTCCAAGTCCAACGCGGCCGTCGAGGATGCCTCGCGCCCCGCGGCGTCGTAGGCCAGGGTGGCGTCGTACACCAGCTCGGTCGCGCCGTCCTCGTCGAACCAGGTGAGCGTGGCGTGGTCCGGTCCGGGCGCGTCGGTCCAGGATTGGGTGACGCTCCAGCCACCGCTGGCGCTCTGGTACACGTCCTCGACCAGCCGGTCACCGGACCAGGTCCAGCGCTCGTCGGAGATCCACCGCCCGTCGACGTCGGTGAGCTCCTCGAGCTCGGGTCGCCCCTCGTCGTTCAGGGACTGGCGCCACGATCGCTCCACCACGCCGTCCCCGTCGAGGTCCACGTCCGCGACGAGCTCCCGCTCCGACGGCCTCGTGTAGGTCCAGCGCTGGTCGAGTCGGCCGTCGATCCATCGGTCCTGCGCCGTCCAGAACGCCCCGTCGTAGGTCGCCGTGGTGGACTCGACGCTCACACCCACGTAGTCGCTGGTCCACTCGGTGTACAGGCCGTAGGCGTTGCGCTCCTCGTAGCGGTCGATTTGGTCGTCGTCGCCGTCCGCGTCGTAGTCGGACCGGTGTTCGAACGGCCACCCCTGCGGATCGTACACCTGATGGTCGAGCGAGGTGTACGCAGCGTGCTCGGAGCGGAGATCCGAGGTGCAGCCTGCGTACCTCGACCGATCCGGGATCGGGACCGAGAACGCGTCCGCACCGGGGTCGCCGTCTCGCTCGCATCCGACCAACACCAGGATGACCATCGTCCCCCCACCAGGGAGGTGGTGGTCGACCCGCGAAGGTAAACACCCCGCCTCCGGCCACGAGTATCGCCGGATTGGGGGCGGGGCGTCACCGGTGACGGACACCGTCGACGGACGTCCGTCGGTCGGGCATGGGCAAACCTGTTGTTTCGGCTGGCCCCGGGGATGCAACGGACCGGGGCGGAGGTCGTGATGAACAAGCTCGGTCTGGTGCTCGCGCTGGTGGTGGTCGGGTGTGCGGAAGAGCCGGCGGACACGCGGCTGGCGGACACCGGGATCGACGCGTCGACGTCGGACGGGTCGAGTCAGGACGCCCAGGACGCGCAGGCAGGGCAGCGGGGCCAGAGCGGCGCCGACGGTCAGGATGGCGCGGTCGGTCCCGAGGGGCCGCAGGGTCCGGAGGGACCGCAGGGACCGCAAGGTCCGGCGGGCCACGACGGCGCGACTGGCCCGCAGGGCCCCGAGGGTGCGCAGGGGCCGGTCGGTCCGGAGGGTCCGGAGG
>JBEBJW010001549.1:0-1995 GCA_040079715.1 Myxococcota bacterium
CGGGCCGCGACCACCGGGCGACCCGAGGGCGCGACCGGGATCGTCCGCTCGGCGGTGTCGCTGTCCGCGCCGGCCGCGAGGTGGGCGGTGATCTTCGCCGACCCCGCCCCCACCGCGTCGAGGGCGATCGAGCGCACGTCCGAGCCCGCTGCGGACAGGGCGATCGCCGCGTGGCCGGTCCCGGACAGCGCCCCCTCCGCGGTCAGATCGAGCGCGGCCGACACCGGCGCCGCCGTCGTGTTCACCGCCTGGACCGGCAAGACCAGCCGATCGCCCGCGTACAGCCAGCCCGGCACCACCGGATCGACGTACAGCGGCAGCGTCCCGTCGAACGTAGTCACGGTCCCGGCCTGCTGGCCCTGCAGATCGTGCGCCAGGGCGAGCACCCGCCAGGTGGTCAGGGCGTCGGGCACGGTCACGTCGATCGTCGCGCCGCCGTCGTCGCCGGTCTCGACCTGCGGCTGCCACAGGAACGCCTCGGGGAACCAGCTCCGGGTGCGGCCCTCGTCGGCCGGCTCCCCGTCGTCCGGCTTCGACTGTTCCACCGCCTCCGGCTCGGCGGGCAGGTCCTCGCCGGCCATCGCGCCACCGAGCGCCCCCACCGACTTCGCGAACGCCACGGTGCCGTCCGCGACCGCCTCCTGCCGAGCGGCCGGGCTCGCGGCGGGGGGCGGCGCCTCCTCCTTCAGGTCGGCGTCGAACCCGCGGGTGGTCACCGGGGCCATCTCCGACGACACCGACCCGCATCCGTACACAGCGAGCGCCGCGACGATCGACCTCACCGGATCACCTCCTGCTCGACGAACTGGACCCATCCGACGAAGTCTTCGGGGAGCCGCGCCCCGTCGCTCACGATCTGGCGCGGATCGGTCAGCACCAGCAGGTCCGGCGGCAGGACGTCGAGGGTCAGCTCGCGCCCATAGCCGTCGACCGCGGGATCGCCCGCGGCGTCGAGGTCCGCCAGCGCGCCGTTCCACGCGTCGACCATCGCCGTCGGCTCGAGCAGCGCGCCCGGAGCCGCCGCCGCCTCCCAGTCGCGCACCCGGACCGTGACCCGGTCGAGCGCGCGGTAGAAGTTGGTCCGAAGCCGATCCTCGGTGTCTGCCCGGTGCTGGGCCGACCCCGACGACGGTGCGTCGCCGGCCGCGTCCATCGGGAGCCCGTCGATCGCGAGCACCGCCGCCCGCGCTGCGTTCTCGCCGCGGATCTGGCCGAGGACCAGCGCCTTCGGGTCGAACGCGCCGAACGCGGGCGTCGTGGCGGTGGTCCGGACCGTGACCCGCCCGAAGTCGTTGGGGCCGACCAGGGTCGCGAGCTGGGCGAGGGTCGCGTCGACGCCGGCGAGCCCGACCGCCGCGGCGACCGGATCCGCGCCGGCCCGGGTCGACACGGTCAGCGTCGCCGTCTCACGGGGTCGGTAGGTCGGGCGATCCGACCGGACCTCGACCGACAGGGGCTGCGCGTCGCGGACGAACACCACGGCCCTCGCCCCGTTCCACTCGGTGTGGAGGAACCCCGACCGATCCGCCGGGATCGTGAACGTCGCGACCTTGTCGGTGACCTTCGCCCGCGCCACCAGGGCGGTCCCCTCGAACAGGAGCAGCTCCTCCGGCAGCTCGCCGAAGAATCCCGGGCCGCGGATCAGCTCCACCGCCACCTCGGACCCGGGGGCGGCGAGCGACGGCTCCGCCCGCAGGCGCAGCGGCGGGATCGCGCCCGGATCGACGATCACCCGACCCTCGCCGAGCAGCTCCGACCCGCTGTCCGCGCCGGAAGTCGCGGTGACCGCGAGCTCGTACGCCGTCCTGGCGATCGGTTGGGGCGCGACGAACCCGGCCGGGCGCGGCACCGTCAGACGCCCGACCGCGGCCCCCATCGCGGGACCGTCGGCGGGAACATCGAGTTTCAGCCCGCCCAACGCCGACTTCAGGCACCCGATCGCCGACGGCGGAAGCCCGTGGCCGGGCCGCTCGTCCACCACGGTGGTCACCGCGG
>JBEBJW010001550.1:0-1994 GCA_040079715.1 Myxococcota bacterium
CCGTAGCCCGCGGCGCGGGGGTACGGTGGGGGATGATCTGGCTCTCGTGGATCGGGTGTGGACCGGAGGTGGTGCTCGACTTCGAGGCGACCTGCGCCGGGGCGTGGCCGGTCGACGCGTGCGGGTCCGCCGGGTGCGCCGACGGGGCGGTCGCGGAGCGGTGGGCGTCGGCGTTCGAGCCCGCGTTCGCCGCTCGGTCCGGCGTCCCGACGTCCGAGGTCGCCGACCACGCGCGGCTCCGGTCGATCGCCGGCGCGTCGTCGTTCGGCTCGATCACCGACGCGACCTACCAGGTCGACCTCGACTGGGTGCGGTTCGTCCGCGAGGCTCAGCTGTGGACCGCGTCCGAGACCCCGACGGATCCGGAGCTCGAAGCGGCGTGGGCAGACCCGCTCCAGCTCCCGACCGTGGGCCTCGACGCCGAGCTGATCGCGTACGCGCGGGCGCAGCGGGAGATCGACGGGTGCGCCGCGAAGCTCGGGGTGACGTTCGACCCGGTCGGGTGGTGCCGCCCGGTGTACGCGACCGACCCGGGCGACGACGACGGGCAGTGGTTCCGGTTCGACTTCTCGGCGGACCTCGGCGGCGGCACCATCGCTGAGGTCGGGGTGGACCTCACGGGCGGCGAGGGCGTCCCGTGCCGGACCGTGGACGTCGCCGACTGACCACCCCGAGCGCCACGAGCGCGGCGCCCGCGGCACTGGTCGTGGCAGCCCCCGCGGGGCCGGTCGCGCCCGGGATCGCGCGGCACCCGCAGCCCGCAATCTCGGTGACGAGCTCGGTGCCGGTGCAGTCCTGCTCGACCAGGACCTCCCACTCGGTGAACACCGCGCAGATCGACACCCCGATCGGCGTGCTGGTGCCGGACGAGGGGAGGGTGTCGCTCGGCGTCTCGATCCGGATCGTCCCGGGCTCGGGCAGCGCCACCGGGTCGCCGGCCCACCACCCGGTGAACCGGCCGGCGGCGTCGAGGTCTCCGAGCCACACCGTCCCGGTCCACCCGGGCTCGACCTGGAACAGGGTGGCCAGCGGGAGGTCGAACTCGCCGTAGCCCACAACGGTGGCCGATCCCGGGTCGTCGAGGGTCGGCTCGGGCGGGGGCTCGTCCCCGAGGGCGGCGAGGTGGAGCACCCCGCCGCCGCACGCCCGGTAGGTCAGTGTGCTCACCCCGCCGCATTCGGACGCGGTCGACCGGCGGACCTTGCCCGGCGGCGCGACCTCGGCCGCCAGCTCGTCGCGGACGGTGAACGGGTGGTCTCCGGTGGAGACCTGGACCGCGTACGCGCCGGGCTCGAGCGGGGCGGTCGGGACCAGCACCCGCCACCCGAGGCCGTCGGTGCCCTGCAGGAGGTACGACGTGACCTCGATCGTGGCGCCGTCGGGCCCGATCACCGGCGGTCCCGGCAGGTCGGCTCTCCGGTCGAGCAGCACGATCGCGGTGTCGCGCGGACCTCCGGTCTGGAACGGGTCGGCGAGCCCGTTCGGGAACACCAGCTCGCGGTCCGGTGGCGGGCCGGCGGGGGTGGCGTGCGCGACCGACCCCCCGGTGAGGAGGAGGACCAGCGCGACACCCGACCGGGCCACGCGGCCAGCGGACGGACCCGGAACCACGCCCCGCGACGAGGTCCGCCGATCGTCGCGGACATCGGGGGAGACCGCGGCCGTCGCCCGACCCGCGCCACCGGCTCCGGTCTGGCTCACCGGGCCACCCGCGACCGGCGGCGAAGCACCGCGAACGCGGCCCACCCGAGGGTCCACGGCGCGAGATCGCCCGGCGCACCGGCGCGGCACCCGCAGGCCGCGGGCTCGGTGGTGGTGACGGGCTCGGCCGGATCGCAGGCGTGTTCGGACAGCACCTCCCACCCCTCGAACGGCGGGCAGCTCGCGACCGAGGTCAGGGTGGTCCCGGACGACGCGAGGGTGCCGCTCGGGGCCTCGGTTCGGTCGAACCCGGGCTCGGTGATCGCCACCGGGTCCCCCTCCCACCACCCGGT
>JBEBJW010001551.1:0-1994 GCA_040079715.1 Myxococcota bacterium
AGGTTCGCGCGTTCGGTCGGTGGGCACGCGGGTTGCGGCGGACCGGGCCAGGGCATCCACAGGGGGATCGAGAATGCTGACGACGACGATGATGCTGGGGTGGGCGACGGCGGCGCAGGCGCAGACCCGCGGCGGCGGCATCGAGCTGAACCCGAACTACACCTCGTTCCTGATGGCGGTGAACGCGCTCGACGACGTCCCGCTCGCGGTGGGCACCCGGTACATCCCGCAGATCGGCCCGGCGATGATCGGGATCGTGAAGATCGGCGGGATCGAGATCGGGCGGCAGGGGTGCATCACCGCCCCCGGCGGGCTCGTGCCGCAGCCGAACTTCCTCGAGGTCGGCGTGCTGAAGGACCTGACCGCCGACCTGTTCCTGTCGGAGTTCGCGATCGAGTACCCGAACCCGATGATGTGGACCGACGCCGACCGAATCTACTCGGACACCGTCGCCGGTCTGAATGACTGGATCGGGACCCAGGTCGACGCGGACGTCGGCGCGATGTGGCTCGCGGCGGAGATGAGCCTGGTGTCGGCGAGCGTCCCGACCGGGGTGATGCTGGGCGGGACCAACGGGATCACCCCGGGAAGCGAGGACGACCTCCACTTGTACGGGTTCGAGCTGAAGCAGAACGGCGTCCGGCAGGGGTGGCTGCTGCGTCAGCTCGAGTTCCACGTCGACTCGACCGTGATCGTGGACCACTGGTTGTTCAAGTCGAGCTACAACCGGATCGACCAGCCCGGCGAGAGCGTGCAGGCGTTTCCGGCGAACGCGAACACCGGCTCGATCTCCGCGTTCTTCGCCGCGGCGAAGGCGGCCGGCGGGCTCAAGTACTACTACCAGACCACCTACGAGTGGGTCCCGCTGTCGTCGCTGTGACCTGACCGGCGGGCGTCGTGGCCGTCCGGCGGTCAGCCCCGGCCGCGGACCTTCAGCCCGTACTTCTTGACCAGCCGGGCCAGCACGTGCCGGCTCGCGAGCCCGAGCTCCCGCCACGCGAGCTCCTGCCGGCCGCCGTGGCGGTCGAGGCACGCCTGGAGCTCGTCCGGGGTCAACGCGTCCGGAGCGGTCCGCGGCCCGGTCGGGGTCGCCTCCGCCCCGACCGCGGCGTACCCCGGGAACAGGTCGAGGGTCGGCCCGGTCGCGGCGGCGATCGCCTCCCACAGCAGGGCCGCGAGCTCCCGGACGTGGGTCCGGTACGGGTGGGCGACCAGCGCCGCCACCAGGCGCGGGGTCATCCGCGGCACCGCGCCGGCGCCGCGGTCCAGGTACTGCTTCCCGAGCTCGGGGTCGGCCCGGGCGATCGACCGGAGGAGGTGGATCGCGAGCAGCGGGATGTCCTCCCGGCGGTCGGTCAGCGGCGGGACCGCGACCCGGAGCGGCAGCCGGGCGACCACGTCGAACTTCAGCCCGTCCACCGGCCGGTTCGTCGCCGCGATCAGCCGGAGGTCCGACCGCCGCGGCTTCGCCTCCCCGAGCCGGGTGTACTCGCCGGCGTCGAGCACCCGGAGCAGCCGCGCCTGGACCTCGATCGGCAGCTCGCCGAACTCGTCGAGGAACAGGGTGCCGCGGTCCGCCTCGCCGACCAGGCCGGGGCGGGCCGCCATCCCCGGGTTCGGGTAGTTCCCGAGGTTCCCGAACAGCTCGGCGTCGGCGAGCGACTCGGGGATCGTGGCCGCGCTCCGGGCGATCCACGGGCCGGACGCCCGGGGGGACAGGGCGTGGAGCGCCCGGGCGGCGAGCTCCTTGCCGGTGCCGGACGGGCCGGTCACCAGCACGTGCGCCGGCCGGCGGGCGACGAACCCGAGCCGGGCCCGGAGCGACCACGCGGCCGGGCCCTCGCCGACGAACCCCTGCGGGTCCGCGTCGCCGAACGGGTGGGCCGGGCGGTCGCCGTCGAGCTCGGTCGGGCGGCGGTGGACGATCAGCACGAGCTGGTCGCCGACCTCGAGCACCGACCCGGCGGCGAGTGGCCGGTGGTCGACCGCCACCC
>JBEBJW010001552.1:0-1989 GCA_040079715.1 Myxococcota bacterium
GTGTATTGGAGGTCCTGCAACGGCGTGATGCCGCGAACCGTATGCAGCCTCGTCAGCCAGAACCGGCGCGGATCGTAGGCGTAGGTGGTGGTCGTCCCGTTGCCGTAGGTGATGGACAGGCGCTGGCCGTGGGCGTTGTACCCGATGTCGTCTACGAATCGGGTGGCGGGTTCGGCACCACGGAGGCTGGCTTCGACGGTGACGAGTCGTCCGCCTTCGTCGTAGGTGCGCTGAGTCCGCGAGCCGTCCGGCCCGACCTCGGACGTGACGCGGTCGAGCGCGTCGTAGGTGGTGGTGATCGGGAACGCGTCGGGATCGAGCTCGGACTCGGCGTCGGCAGCGTCCCAGTCGGGGTCGACGGTGATGTCGGCCAGCACCTGGCGAGTCTGGGACGTGGTGCGCCCGCGGAAGTCGTACCCGATGGTGATACGACCAGCGGGGTCGTCGACCTGCACCGGGCGGCCCCGGGAGAACGGTGGGGGCTCCGGGAGCGCGTCCCCGTACATCGTTCGAGTCAGTCGTCGTTCGCCCGTGCCTTCGTCGGCGTGGGTCCCCACAGGACGGCGAAGCGCGTCGTACGTGGTGCGGAGCGACAGGTTCCCGCTGCGCCAGGCGCGGAGGGGCTGGCAGGCGACGTCGTGCAGCACGCGGGTCTCGCCGCGCCCGCTCGCACCGTCGTAGCCCTCGTCCGCGGCACCGCTGAACAGCGGGCGGCCGACCAGGTCGAACGTCTGCACCTGGGTCGCGTTGCCCCGCGCGTCGGTGACCTGGAGCACGTTGCCCTGTGCGTCGAGGACCCGTCGTGTGACGTGTTCGACGACGCCGTCGGGGGTCTCGGTCGACCGGTACACCCGGCCCTGCGCGTCGAGGTGGGTCGTCGCGGGCGTGTCGTGGAACGGGCTCGTCGGATCGGTGTCTTGCTCGTCGTACGACGATACCTGCCACGGGGTGTAGGTCCACTGGCGGACGTGACCGTCGGGCAGCGTGACGTCGGTGTTCCGACCGATCGGGTCGTACGCCAGGATCGAGGTCACCCCGGTCGCGACGACGGCGTCATCGTCCTCGTAGACCGAGGTCGCGCTGAAGAACGGCTCGTACTGCTTGACAGGCAGCCCTTTGTTGTTGTGCACCGTGCGGCCGGTGCCGACGAACCGCGCAGCGCCGGTGGCGTCAGGCGCCGCTTGGACCTTGGTCTGGACGACGGTGCCTCCACCGTCGCTGTACACCCACGACGACTGCCACGAGTCCTCACCGTACCGCTCCCGAACCGCGGCGTGGACCGATGCAGGCGTCTGGCTCGTGTCGTAGTCGAACGTGGCGCTGACCTCGCCGATCGCGTCCCCGTCGGGGCCGTTGCGGACCGCGGTGGTCAAGACCCGAGCCAGTGGGTCCGACGTCGCTTCGGTTGTCGTCCCGTTCGGATCGGTGATCCGCCACGGTTGCAGCGACTGGTAGTCGATGTCGGCGGTCACCCGCATCCCGACGGCGTCCTCCACCGCTGTCAGGGCCAGTGCGTCGGCGTCCCAGGTCAGTGTCGTCGAGTTGCCGAACGGGTCGATGTGGGCGGTCGGCTGGTAGAACCGGGTCGGATCGAGCGTAGTGCGGCCCGACGGGATCCACCACCCGTCGGTGGAGCCGATGGATTCCGGGTCCGCGACATAGCCCGCGTCGACGAGATCGGCGGTGCCGACCCGATCGCCGTACACCTCGGTCAGGACCTTGTCCGTCAGCGCCAGCGCGTACCGCTGGTCGTCCGGCTCCTTCCCCGTGTATCGGTAGCGTTCGGTCGACACTTCCGTGCTTTCCGAAGAGGCTCGGTGAGCGATCACGTCCCGACCTGGTGGAGATCGTGCTGTACGGTGCGGAGGATCTCCATCAACCGATCCCTCTGGAGCGGAGGAACCGACCAACCGGAGGTGCGGGCGTGCGCAACGAACCGCTCCGGCACGGCCACGCCGTAGTTGGCGACATAGTAGGTGATCTCGTTCG
>JBEBJW010001553.1:0-1988 GCA_040079715.1 Myxococcota bacterium
CCCCCTGCGGGTCCGCCCGCCGAGGCCGCCCAGCCACCGCCACGCGTCCAGCGCGCGATCGACCTCCGCGGCGACCTCGTCCGGCATCCGCATGGTGAGCACCGCGTCCGTCACGTCACAGAACTGTTTGGTGTCGGGCACGCCCTTGTCCTTGACCCACCTCACCGCCCAGTCCAGCGCCTTGGGCTGCGGGACGCCGCGCCCGGTCCCAGTGGCGTGGATCACCACCCGGCTCGCCACGGCGCCGTCGTCCCCATCGCCTGGAAACACCCCGCCGAACAGCGCCCGCTCACGGGCTCGGAGCGCGTCGACGTCTGCGATGTCGACCGTCGCGCGCCACCAGTGCCGGAGCTGGCCGCGGATCGACGGTCCGCGGACCACCTGGTCCTCGTCCCACCGCTTCGACGCGGATCCACCGCCGAACATCGGCACCATCGTCTCGAACGCCACCGTGCGCACCTGCCCGGGGACCTCCAGTGGCGGGAGCGTGGGCGCGTCCCCGGTCGGTCGCCTCACGGGGCACCCGCGTCTGGCGCGGAGGTGGCCGCGATCTGCACGAACCGCTTGTACCAGGCCAGACACCGCTGGACCTCCGCGGTCATCCGTCGGGTGCCCGCCGCGTCGAGTCCCCGGACGTGGGCCAGCAGCCCCCGCGCGTCGGGCTGCCCGAGCTGCAGTGCGAGGTGGTCGAGGATCTGCCGCTGGCCGCCATCCCCCCGCGCAGCGACGACGTGGAGCGCCACCGCCACCCCCTCCCGCTGAATCAGCGCGGGCAGCTTCAGCGCGATCGACCGGTACTTCTGCTGGTCCCCCGCAGGCACGCCCGCGACGTGCGCGAACGCGAGGCGCGCCCGTTTGTGGTCGACGGTGTCGGTCACGGCGTCACCTGAAACCGGGTCCGCCCGGCGCCGGTGGTGGCGTGCCCGCCGAACCGGAGCACCTGCCCCGACAGGGCTCGGACCACGTCCACCACCCGAGCCGCCGTGAGGTCGAGCTGCTTCGGTGGTGCCACGGCGTGGATCAGCCCGGTGAGCACCGCCTCGGCCGGGAGGGCCTCGGTGTACCACAACCCGCCGTCCTGGGCGGTGCCGGTGGCGTCGTCGATCCGCACGTGCGGCCGCACCTCGGTCCGCTGGCGGGCGAACTCGGTGAACACGTCGTCGTCGACGATCGCGAGCCGCCGGTCGAGCGCGGTCCGCCACCAGGGATCGGCCGGGAACACCAGCCGGCCGAGCGCCTCGCGCCACGCGTTCGGCACGAGGCCCCCCAGGGGCAGCGACAGATCCGCGAGCACCACCCCACCGTTGGCCAGCAGCGCCGAGCCGTCGGCCACGAGCACCTCGCCCGGTCGCTCGCAGTCGTCCGGGACCGTCGCCGGCAGTCCGCCCAGGCCGCCGGCGTCGCGGACCAGCCGCGCGAGCTGCCACCGGCTGGTGACCCACGCGAACGTCCCGGTGTCGGACGTCACCGGCATCAACAACAACTGAGCGTCGGTGATCCGCAGCGCGCCGGCGTGGTCGCTCGCGTTCGCGGTGGACGGGCCGAACACCGGCACCCGCAGCGCCGGCTCGACCGCGTCCCGTAGCACCCCCTTCACCGAGCTGCCCGGGATCACCGGGTGCCCAGTCACCCGCTCGCGGGCGATCGGCAGGTCCACCAGCCCCTCTCCGCGCCCGGTGCCGACGTGGATCGGCGACAGCGCGTGCAGCACGTACAGCGCAGCGTCCATGAGCTCTCCGGTTCTGTCAGGGTTCGGTTGCGTCAGGTCAGGTCGCGCAGGACGCCGTCCCAAGTCCCGACCAGGGCGACCCCGCCGTCGAGGTCGGGGCGAAACGAGCCGTCGCCGGGGTCCGAGATCGATCCGAGCCAGGTCCGACGGGCCCAGGCCTCTCGCGCGTCCGGCGAGCCGCCGAGGGTCAGGAACCACACCGCGCCCGCCGGAACCCACCGCCGGGTCGGCTTCGCCCCGCCCGTCGCGAAGTCCCACC
>JBEBJW010001554.1:0-1985 GCA_040079715.1 Myxococcota bacterium
ACCGCGGCCGCCCCGACGACTCCGGTGATCCCGCCGACGGCCCACGCGGCGACGATCCCGTACCCGCGCCCACCGAGCCACGCGAGCGCCGCCCCGAGCCACAGGTACTCGACCCCTTTGATCACCGACAGCGCCGCCACCGCCGGGAGCCAGATCGAAGCCGCGTGGCCTGCCAACGCCTGGCTCGTCATCCGCTGGATCACCTTCACCGTGACCGTCGCCGCCGGCGCCACCAGCAGCCCCGCGATCCCGGACGCCGGGATCGCCGCCCGCGGCAGGGCCGTCGTCACCGCGAGCGCCGCGCACACCACCATCGACCAGCTCACCCGGGTGAACACCGCCACCGCGAACCCGCCGACCGTCGGATCGCCGCCGCCCGCGACGATCACCCCGAGCACCAGCAGCTCGAGCGCGATCCCGAGCCCGATCACCATCCAGCCGACGTGGAACAGCCGGATCCCCAGCGTCACGATCTCGCGGTTCATCGGTCGCCAGTATCGCCGGATCGTCGACCTCCGGGGATACCGTGGCCGGATGATTCGGCTCGACCAGGTGACCAAGGCGTGGGGCCCGACCTTCGCGATCCGGGACGTGGACCTCGCGATCCCGCGCGGCGCGTGGTTCACGGTGATCGGCGCGTCCGGCTCGGGCAAGACCACCCTGCTCCGGACCATCAACCGCCTGGTCGACCCCGACCGCGGGCGGGTGTGGGTCGACGGCCGCGACGTGGCGACGGTCCCGCCGGCCGCGCTCCGCCGGTCGATCGGGTACGTGCTCCAGGGGATCGGCCTGTTCCCGCACTGGACCGTCGGCGAGAACGTCGCGGCGGTCCCGAGGCTGCTCGGGTGGCCCGAGGACCGGGTCCGCGCGCGGGTCGAGGCGCTGCTCCACACCGTCGGGCTGCCCGGCGCCCGAGACCGGTTCCCGGACGCGCTGTCGGGCGGGGAGCGCCAGCGGGTCGGGATCGCCCGCGCGCTCGCGGCCGAGCCGCCGATCCTGCTGCTCGACGAGCCGTTCGGCGCGCTGGACCCGGTGACCCGCGATCGGCTCCAGGGCGAGGTCCGCGCCCTGCACGACCGGCTCGGGCTCACCACCGTCCTCGTGACCCACGACATGGCCGAGGCCCTCCGCCTGGCAGACCAGCCGGCAGACCGGATCGTCGTCCTCGACGCCGGCCGGGTGATCCGGGTCGGCCGGCCGCGCGAGCTGCTGGCGGACCCCGGCCCGGACGCGGTCGCCGCCCTGCTCGACGCCCCCCGTCGGCACGCGACCCTGCTCCGGTCGCTGTCGGAGCCGGCGTGACCGCGCTCGGCGCGCAGCTCGCGCTGCTCCCGTCGGCGCTGGCCGGCCACCTCGTGGTCACCGCGGTCCCGCTGGGGGTCGGGGTCGCGATCAGCGTGCCGCTCGGGCTCGCCGCGGTCCGGCGTCCGTGGCTCCGCGGGCCGCTGCTCGCCGCGGCGTCGGTGCTCCAGACGATCCCCGGGCTCGCGCTGCTCGCGCTGATGGTCCCGATCCTGATCGCGGTCGGTCAGGTCCTGGCGCCGCTCGGAATCACCGTGCCGGCGCTCGGTCCGCTGCCGGCGTGGATCGCGCTCGGCGGGTACGCGATGCTGCCGGTCGTCCGGAACACGGTGGTCGGGATCGAGGCGGTCGATCCGGCGGTGGTCGAGGCCGCGGCCGCGATCGGGATGACCCCGGACCAGATCCGGCGCCGGGTCGAGCTGCCGCTCGCGCTGCCGGTGGTGGTGGCCGGGATCCGCACCGCCGCGGTGTGGGTGGTCGGGATGGGGACCCTCGCGACCCCGGTCGGCGCCCACAGCCTCGGCGACTACATCTTCGCCGGGCTCCAGACCCGGAACGCGCTCGCGGTGGTGGTCGGGTGCGTGGCGGCGGCCGGCCTGGCGCTCGCGGTCGACGGGGCGCTCGCGGCGGCGGAGGCGGCGGTCCGGGCGCGGCGGCCGGGGCGGGCGGGTGCGGTCGGGGTC
>JBEBJW010001555.1:0-1981 GCA_040079715.1 Myxococcota bacterium
ACGCCGTGCGGCTGGTCGCTCAGGTTGTACCCGCGCAGATCCGGCGCCACCACCCGGAACCCCGCGGCGGCGAGCACCGGGATCTGGTGCCGCCACGACCACCACGACTCCGGGAACCCGTGGAGCAGCAGCACCCGCGGCCCGTCCGGCGGCCCGGCCTCGACCACGTGCAACGTCGTCTCGCCCACGTCCACCCGCGCGTGGACCCACGGCCCTTCGACATCCCACGGCATCCCCGAGACGTATCTCGGGCGGCCGCCGAGGCGACGATGCCACCGGCGCCACGCTGTGGGGGTCCTCCCCATGGGCCGGTGGCCGCCGCGGGCTCAGTCGACCGTCAGATCGTAGGTCACGTCGACCTGGAACGCGCCGAGGCCGCCGGTCACGTGCAGCACGTGCGGCGCGTCGTCGTCGAGCGGGCGGAGGATCACGCCGTGCCCGATCGTCGCGCCGACCTTCGGTCCGGGCTCGAAGTCACAGATGTTGTCTTCGTCGAACCCGCGCGCGCAGTCCACGTCGATCGGCGGGATGCCCGCGCCGTAGTGGTCCGCCTCCTTGTACAGCACCGACGGCTCGACCCCGTCGTAGTCGAGGTACGTCGGCGCGGCGTCGACCAGGTACGCGTCGAGCCCGTCGATCGCGACCCCGTCGAGGGTCACCGAGTAGGTGTGGAGCGTGGTCCGGCTGTCCTGGACCCCCTGCGCGTACGGCACGATCTCGTCCTCGACCGCGTACGGGCAGTCGTCGACGCCCCAGATCTCCGGGCAGGCGTAGATCACCGACGTCACCGTCGGGATGAAGATCGGCGTGTGCTCGGGGACCGTGCACGACCGGAACGCAGGGCCGTCGCCGAACGTGGTGGTGAGGAAGAACACGTCCCCGCCCTGGTTCTGCTGGCAGTCTCCGCCGTGCGCCGGGCTGTCGGCCTCCGGGATCGACACCAGCCACTCCCAGAACCGCGCGTTCCACTGCGACAACGTCTGGCCCTCGACCACCGCGTCGGCCGGGTACAGCGGCGCGTCGTCGTCATGGCAGTCGCCGTCGTCGTCCTCGTCCTCGTCTTCGTCCTCGTCGTCCTCGTCGTCCTCGTCGTGGCCGGGGCCGTGGTCGTCCCCGCCCCGGGCCAGCGCCGCGCCGTCCGCGCCGGTCACCGCCGGTCCCGATCCGCACCCCGCCGCGAGCAGCCCCAGCGCGGCGATCCATGAGGTCGTGTTCATCCGAGTTTCCCCCCGTGGCGACACGACGGTGTCGACCACGATCCGACCGTAGCGGGCCGGGTGTGCCAATCACGTCGCGGGTTGTGACGACCTGTGCCGCCAGCGCACTGCCGGCGTCCTGCCGGAGACGACCGCCTACAGCGCGCCCGTCACCGCGAACACCACGACCGCGCCGAGGTACCCGAGCGGTCCGAGCATCAGCGTGAGCCCGAGCAGCGGGGCCAGGATCAGCGGGTGGACGTTCGCCTCGACCCCGGTGCGCGCGATCCACGTCCCGACGAACAGGTCGAACGCGAGGAAGTGGGTCCACCCGGCCAGCAACACCCGCGGCGACGCGAACAGCGACCGGACCCCGTCGAAGCTGAAGAAGCTGCCCCGCACCGGGTCCCGCCGCGCGATCACCAGCGCGCCGTACGCCACTGCCAGCGCGGCCGGCAGCCACACGCCCGCCACCGTCCACGCCCACGGGCGGACCGACGGGACGAACAGCGCGATCCCGAGCAGCGCCCATCCGGGCATCGGGGCGAGGTTCAGCCACTGGAACAGCCGCGCGTCGGTCATCCGGCAGCTTGCCCCGCCAGCCCGGGTCGCGCCAGGAGCCCGTGGCGCGTAGGCGCAGCGCCGAGCGCCACGGGCTCCTCCCTTGCCGCTGCCCGTTCCCGTGCCACCGCCCTGTCCGTCCTGACTCGGACCGTCCCGGGCATGGATTCAACGCCTCGCGCGCCGCGGTTCGACGTGGTGGTGGTGGTGGTCGTGGTCGTGGT
>JBEBJW010001556.1:0-1977 GCA_040079715.1 Myxococcota bacterium
CCTCGATCAGGTCCGGGTGACCTCGCTCGGCGACATCGTCCCGCTGAAGGTCGCCGGTCAGACCGTCCGATTGACCCCGCAGGACTGGTTCGTCAAGGCCTGCTACGACCAGCTCGTCGACCTGATGGGGCCGGTCGACACCACGCTCGACCTCGACGGCCACCCCGCGGTCGTCCTGATGGTCGGCCTGCAGGGCTCCGGCAAGACCACCACCAGCGGCAAGCTGGCGAAGAAGCTGACCACCGAGGGCAAGAAGGTCCTGCTGGTCGCGGCGGACGTGTACCGCCCGGCCGCGGTCGATCAGCTCCAGACGCTCGGGCGCAAGCTCGGGGTCCCGGTGTTCCACCAGGCGGACGTGTCGCCGGTCGAGATGTCGCGCCAGGCGGTGATCACCGCCAAGAACACCGGCCGAGACGTGGTGATCATCGACACCGCGGGCCGCCTCGCGATCGACGACACGCTGATGCAGGAGGTCGTGGAGATCAAGGCCGCGGTCCGGCCGAAGAACGTGCTGTTCGTGGTCGACGCGATGATCGGCCAGGACGCCGTCCGCACCGCCAAGGCGTTCGACGAGCGGCTCGACTTCACCGGGTTCGTGCTGACCAAGCTCGACGGTGACGCCCGCGGCGGGGCGGCCCTGTCGATCAAGAAGGTCACCGGCAAGCCGGTCAAGTTCCTCGGTCAGGGCGAGGCGCTCGATCGGCTGGAGGAGTTCCGTCCGGAGGGGCTCGCGCAGCGGATCCTCGGGATGGGCGACGTGGTCGGCCTGGTCCAGGACTTCGAGAAGCACGTCGACAAGGCCGAGGCCGAGAAGGACGCGGCGAAGCTGCTCCGCGGCGACTTCGGCTACGACGACTTCGTCAAGCAGCTCAACACGGTCCGCAAGATGGGCCCGCTGCGCGAGATCCTGTCGAAGATGCCGATGATCGGCGGGATGCTCGACCAGATCCCAGAGGAGGCGCTCGACGACGACGAGATGGACCGCACCCTCGCGATCATCCAGTCGATGACCAACCAGGAGCGCAAGTTCCCGGACGTGATCGACCCGTCGCGGATGAACCGGATCGCGCGCGGCTCCGGGCGGGAGATCGAGGATGTGGAGTCGCTGCACGAGCGGTTCCTCCAGGCCCGCCAGATGATGGCCGGGCTCGGCCAGCTGATGGGCGACCCGGGCGGGCTCGCGAAGATGCAGCAGATGATGGCCGGCGGCGGGATGCCGGGGATGCCCGGGATGCCGGGCGGCGCCCCGAAGAAGCCGCAGCTGTCCGCCAACGACAAGATCGCCCGGCGAAAGAAGCAGAAGGACGCCCGGAAGGCCCGGAAGAAGAACCGGTGAGGATCGCCGCCCGCGCGCCGAACCACCTCGGGGACGGCGTGCTGGCGCTGCCGGCGATCGCCGCGCTGGCCCGCCTCGGGTCGGTCGAGGTGTACGCCCCGGGTGGGGCCGCGACCTGTACCGCGACCTGCCGGTGACGGTCCGCCCGCGCGGCGCCCTCGCTCCCGCCGACGCGGCGGTGTTGTTCCCGCCGTCGCTCCGGGCCGCGATCGAGGCCCGGTGGTGTCGGCGGCGGATCGGGACCGCGACCGACCACCGTCGGTGGCTGCTGACCGACGTGGTGGCCGAGGGCCCGCACCGGTTCGACACGTACCGCGCGCTCGCCCTGGCGGTCGGGGCGCGGGTCGACGGGCCGCCGCGGTGGGCGTGGCGGGAGGACGATCCGCCCGTGTCCGTGCCGCCGGGGCACATCGGGCTGAACCCGGTCAGCGTGTCGGGCGCCGCGCGCGAGTGGCCGGGGTTCGCCGACCTGGCGCGGACCGTGCAGCGGTCGGTGGTCGTGTACGGCGGACCGGGCGAGCAGACCCGGGTCGCGGCCGTCGCGGCCGGCCGGACGGTGGTCGCGGGGCTGTCCCTGCCGGCGTTCGCCCGCGCGCTCCGGTCGTGCGCGCTGTTCGTGTCGAACGACTCTGGGGCCGCGC
>JBEBJW010001557.1:0-1975 GCA_040079715.1 Myxococcota bacterium
CCACGGGCGGGTCCCGCGCGCGAGCCCGACGAAGTTCGCGACCGCGACCGGCGCCACCTCCGGCAGCAGCGTGCACGAGAACACCCCGAGCGACGTGTGGAACGTCGCCATCAGGGTCTGCCCGTCGGCGATCCCGAGCTGGGCCGCGAACGCTGCGATCGGGTCCTCGGCCTTCGCGATCGCCCCGCCGTCCGCGAGGATCCCCACGTCGGACGCGAGCGTCAGGAACTTCGCCCGCTCGCCCGCCACGCTGTACGCGACGAGCAGCACGCCCGCCGCCTCCTCCATCCCGGCGGCGGTCGCGGCCTCGAGCATCGGGATCGCGGCCGGGTCACCCTTCTCGAACCGGTCGATCCCGATCGCGAGGCCGTAGCCGACCTCGGTCGGGTCCGCCGCCAACCCCTGCTCGAGGATCGGCACCAGGACCGCGGGCTCCTCGAGCCCGAGCCACCACGACAGGAACGCGATCCGCGGATCGGTCGGCGCGAGGGTCCGGGCCTGCTGGAGCTGGGCCACCGCCCGGTCGACGTCCCCGAGGGTGGCCGCCGCGATCGACGCCATCGCCGCCGCGCACGGGTCCGTCGGGTGGTCGTCGCCGAACTTCGCCAGCGCCGGGGCGGCGGTCGCGTCGCCAGTCAGCACCCCGAGGACCGCCTTCGCGTGGATCACCGCCGGGTGATCCGCCGGGAGCATCGACAGCTGGGTGGTCGCGAGCGCGGGCTCACCCGACGCGATCGACGACACCGCCGCCGCGAACCCCGCCGCGTCCTTCTTCCCGAGCGGCTCCGCGTCCGGCACCGACGAGATGCACATCATCTTGCCGGGCTCGACGTCGAACCAGGTCGACGGCTCGGAGCCCCCTTCGGCCGCCGCTTCCGGCGGAACCTTCGCGCCACACCCGACCAACCACAGGACCAGCATCCCGGGCGGATATCACTGTTCGCTGCAGAACGCCTCGGTGCCCGCGGCCATCGAGCACAGGCGCATCGGCTCGGTCACGTCCCGGCCGGAGCTCTTCGCGTACTCGAGCCATTCGCGGGCGTAGGTCTTCAGATCGTTGCGGGCCTGCTCGACGCTCGCCTGGAGCTCGGACGTGGGTGCCGTGCGGTACCGCCCCTCGAGGTACTCCCACTCCTTGAACGCCGCCATCGACTTGATCTTGTACAGGCCGTACACCCGGCGGACGTGCAGCTCGCCCTCCCAGTACGACTTGTTCTCGAGCGCGACCCCGGCCCAGTACACCGCCTCGTCCATCCGGTCCGGGTTGCCGATCTGCACGAGGTTGTACGCGAACTGGTACACGAGGTCCGGGTCTGCCCGCTCGACCTCGGTGAGGTGCCGGGCCGCGACCCCCATCCACCGGTGAACGTCGCCCTTCGCCCACGCGTCGCCGAGGAGCAGCCGGCTGATCCGGTCCTTCGCGGTCTGGCGCTGGGCCTCGTCGAGCGCGCCGTTCAGGCACCGGACCTGCTGCTCGGACAGCCGGCCGAGGCGGGCCGCCGGCTCGAGGTCGAGCAGGTTGCCGCACTCGGCGGTCAGGGTGTTGAGCTCGATCCCGTCGAGCTCGTCGATCTCGGCCTCTTCGTCGGACAGATCGATCTGGACGAAGGTCGGGACGACCTCCTCGGGGTCGGTGGTCGGCGGGACCCGTTTGCCGCCGCACCCCGCGAGCCACACCAGCGCTGCCGGACCGATCATGACCGACATCTATCCGCTACAGCGGCCACGGCACGAACCGGTCGAGCCGGTGGAAGTCCGGCCGCTCGCCGGGCACCCCGACCATCGCGAAGTACCGGCGGGCGGGCGCGGCACCGGCGATCCGGTACGCGTTGCAGGTCAGCGGCGGATCCGGGAACACCGACCGCGGGACCCGCGCCACCCCGGTCCACCGGTCGCCCGCGATGGTGGCGTGGAACTCGATCGGCAGCTTCGACGCGACGATGTTCCGGATGCCCTCCAGCCGCAGCGCCAGGTG
>JBEBJW010001558.1:0-1974 GCA_040079715.1 Myxococcota bacterium
GGCCGAGCTGTGGCCCCACGTCCAGGCGCGGGCCGAGCTCGCGATCGGGCGGTCGCTCGGGGCGCTCGGCGAGCCGGACGCGGCCCGGGAGGTCCTCCAGCGGGCGCTCGCGCTGTCGGAGGCGAACGGGTTCCGGTACTACCAGCTCGCGGCGCACCTCGAGCTGCTGAAGGTCGCCGACGACCCGTCGGTCCGGGACCGCCACGCGCGGGTCGCGTCCGGGCTCGGCCGGTCGCTCGCGGCGAACCTGCCGAAGGACGACGCGGACCGGTTCCTGGTCCACCACGGGCTGCCGACCGGACCGTGACCCACGCGAGGGCGCCACGCGAGGACGCCACGCGGGGGACCGCGGTCGCGAAGGAAAGATGGGCAAGATCACGCTGAACCTCGACGACGAGCTGCTCGCGCGGGTCCAGCGTGCGGCGGCGAGCTCGGGCCAGTCGGTCGACGGCTGGCTGTCCCACCTGGTCCACGAGCGGGTGCGCGACGGCTGGCCGACCGAGGTGGTCGCGCTGGCGGGCGCGTGGCCGGACCTGCCGACCGCCGAGCAGCTCCGCACGCCCCGGACCGATCCGGACGTCCCGCGCGAGTCGTGAGGTACGTCCTCGTCACCGGTGCGACCTCGGGGGCGACCGGCCGGACGACCAGGCGGCGCTGATCGCCATCCGACCGTCGGGATCGAACGGCGCGTGCGCGACCGGTTGCGAGACTGGCCGCGCCCATATAGGTCATAATGACAGGTCATACAGACCGGTCATCATGGAGACACGAATGCTCGCCGCCGTCCCGAAGTCGATGGATCACGTCACCCTGCTGGTCGGCTCGCTCGACGCCGCGAAGGCGTTCTACGTCGACCTGCTCGGGGCCACGCTCGAGTCCGAGCTCGACGCGGACACGTTCCGCCGGTACGTCCCGGACCGCGCCGCCGAGGCCGACAACCTCGAGAACAGCCCGCTCCACCTGTCGATCCGGTTCGCCCACGGGCCCCGGCTCGACCTGTTCCTGTCGGACCGGTACCCGCGGAGCCCCCGGCCGCACCCGCACCTCGCGTTCGGCGTGTCGCCCCAGGCCCTCGACGGGTGCCGGGACGCGCTGAACGCCGCCGGCGTGGTCACCGACGGCCCGCGCCGCCTCGGACCGCCGGGCCAGGCGTCGCTGTACTTCAGCGACCCGTTCGGGAACCTGCTCGAGCTGGTCGCGATGGGGTACCCGCGGCCGATCCCGGTCGGACCGCCGGATCTCGCGGCGCTCGCCCCGCGCTGACCCATCGGGTACAGGGGCGCGTGTACGAGCTGATCGTCCTGTCGCTGGTGGTGCGCCGGCCGACCTCCGGGTACGTCGTGGCCGGCGTGATCAACGACGTGATCGGCCCGTACGCGCGGGCGAGCAACGGGCGGATCTACCCCCTGCTCGCGAAGCTGACCGAGGACGGGCTGCTGACGGTGGCCGAGGAGGTCACGAGCGAGGGCGGCCGGACCTCTCGGTCGTACGCGATCACCGACGCGGGCCGCGCGCGGTTCCACGCGCTGATGGTCGACACCTCGTCGAGCCCGCGCGAGTACCGGGACCTGTTCGCGTACAAGGTGACCGCGTTCGGGCTGCTCGCGCCGGCCGAGCGGGTCGCGCTCCTCCGGCACTACCTCGGGTTCTGCCGCGGCCACCTCGACCACCTCGCGTCGGAGGAGGCCGACTTCGTCGCGAACGCGTCCAGCTACACCGACGCGGACCACGTCACCTGGATGCGCCGGGTGTTCGGCCACCTCGCCGAGACGTGGGCCGCGGACCTCGCGTGGGCCGAGCGCCTGCTCGCCGCGGAGCTCGCGACCGGGTGACTCCGCGAGCTCGCTGGGATCCCGCCTGCGGAGCCGAACCCACGGTCCGTGCCCCCCTCAGCCGCTACGAATCGAGGAGCGGTCCGTGTCCTGCTGCTCGGGGCACGGGCGCGGGCACGGGCACGGGCTGGGGAGCTAGGGC
>JBEBJW010001559.1:0-1973 GCA_040079715.1 Myxococcota bacterium
GGCAGCAGGGCCGGCAGCGCGCGGACCACCGCGTCGCCCCACCCGGGGTCGGTGTCGATCGGCGGCGGCTCGGTGGCGATCGGGACGCGTGGCCCGTCCGGCTCGACCGACAGGTCGAACGCGGTGGTCCCGCCGGACGTCCCGGGAACGAACAGCGCCGCGAGCGCCTCGGTCGCCATCGTCGCCCGGATCGTCGTCCGCGGGCGGAGGTGGTCGGTCGGGACGCAGTGGTCCAGCGCCTGCTTCCGGAGCAGGTTCTCGTACGGGTTGCCGACCACCCGCAGGATCGACAGCCCCGTCACCACCTCGTCGACGTGGGCGCGGTGCCACCCCTCGTCGAGCGACTGGGCGAGCGACACCGGGCCGCCCCGCTGCGAGACCAGCATCACCACGAACGACCGGGTCTGCGGAACGCCGGTGAGGCTCGCGAACGGGACCGCGGTGAACACCACGTCGCGCCCCTCGACCGTGTCCACCCGGATCACGAACGTGTCCGTCGCCATTCGACCTCCGGGGGCCAGGTACGGCGGCGGCGGCGATCGGGCGACCTTACTTCGGCTTACCGTTCGCGGGCGGTTAGCAGGGCCCCGTGGATCGGCTGCTGCTCGTCACCTGGAACGTCGCCGGCCTCGACGAGCGCAGCCTCGACGAGCGGACCGAGGCCCAGTGCCTGTCGGTGCTCCTCCGCCCCGAGCCGCCGGACGTGGTGATGCTCCAGGAGGTCGTCCGCCGGTCGTGGCACGCGCACTGGAAGCACCACCTGGCCCACGCCGGCTACGACGTCGTCCCGGCCGATCCGACCGCCGCCACCGACTCGAGCTACTTCGCGATCCTCGCCGTCCGGCGGGATCACCCGATCGCCGACAGCGGCGTGGTGCCGTTCCCCGGGTCGCGGATGGGCCGGCAGCTCGTGTGGGCCGACACCGGCGGGTGGTGGCTCGGCACCGGGCACCTCGAGAGCGAGCGCGGCGGGGCGCGCGAGCGGATCCGCCAGCTCGGATCGGTCGTCGGCACCGTCGCCGGCTGGCCTGGCCCGGCGGTGTTCGCCGGCGACACCAACCTCCGGGTCGAGGAGGAGCCGCGGGTCGAGGGCCTGTCGCGGGTGATCGACCCGTGGGTCGCGCTCGGGCGGGACCCGGCGTCGAAGGTGACCTGGCGCGGCGGCGCCCGGAGCCTCGGGGCGCGGTTCGACCGGGTGTACCACTCGACCGCGGCGGTGGCGCGGCGGCTGTGGACCGAGCCCGCGTCCGGCGCGTCGGACCACGATGCCGTGTGGACCGAGCTCGCGACCACCGCGGCCGCGACGGCGTGACGGACCGGGACCCGGCGCGGGAGGCGTGGGAGCGGTGGGCCCTCGCCGCGACCGTCGTGGCGGTGGTCGCGGTGTTCTGGCCGGCGCTCGGCGGGCAGGCGCTCGACTGGGACGATCCTGTGTGGCTCGAGGACCTGTGGCTGGACGACCTGACCGTCCCCCGGCCGCTCGGGCTCGGCGAGGCCGCCGCGGCCGCGTTCGGCACGTACCGCGACGGGGTGTACGCGCCGGTCCTCCGGGTGACGTTCTGGGCGATCCTCGGGGCCACCGGCGGGTCGGTGGCGGCGATCCACGCGGCGACCCTCGCGGCGTACGCGGCGTCGGTGGTCGGGGTCCACGCGGTGGCCCGTCGGCTCGGGGTCGGCGCGGTCCCGGCGTGGGTCGCGGTGACGCTGTGGGCGCTCCACCCGACCAAGGTCGAGGTGGTGGCGTGGGCGACCGGGCTGAAGGACGCGGCCTCGCTCGGGTGGCTGGTCGCGATGGCGGTGGTGTTGGTGGGGCGCTCGCCCACCCCCGGGCGGGTCGCGGCCGGCACCGCGCTCGGGGTCGCCGGGCTGCTGACCAAGGCGGCGGTGTTGCCTGTCGCTTCTACACCTCTCCGAGCCCACGAGCCGGCCGGTGCGAGCGCGGGGGGCGGCGGCGGGGTGGCTCGGGGGGGGGG
>JBEBJW010001560.1:0-1970 GCA_040079715.1 Myxococcota bacterium
CACCTGGCGCCTGCCGCCGACCGCGAGCCGGCCGCTCCGGCTGATGGGCGCGGGCCTCGGGCTGTTCGGGACCCGCCCGGTCCCGCTGGTCGATCGGGCGGACGAGCGCGACACGCTGTGGAAGGCGCTGTCGGACGTCCACCACGAACAGCGGGCCCGGGTGGTGCTGGTCCGCGGGCCCGCGGGGGTCGGTCGGACCCGGCTCGTCGGGTGGATCGCGGATCGGGCGCACGAGGTCGGCGGCGCGACCGTCCTCAAGACGTGGTTCACCGGCCCGGACACCGCGCTCGAGCAGATCCGCCGCAGCCTGGTCCGCCTGCTGCGGTCGAACCCGCTGTCCCCTGCCCTGCGGGACCAGCGGTTCGGCGAGCTGTTCTCCGGCATGAAGCTCCAGCAGCTCGCGGTCGCCGACGCGATCGAGATCCTGCTCGACCCCGAGTCGCGCGACGGCCGGTTGGAGCTCGCGGATCCCCAGCGGCACGCGCTGCTCCGCCGGATCTGGGAGATCCTGTCGCTCGATCGGCCGCTGCTGGTGGTGTTCGACGACGCCCAGTGGGGTCCGGACGCGCTGAAGCTGGCCCGTCACCTGCTCGACGCGCAGGATCGTCGCCCGAGCCGGGTCCTGGTCCTGCTGACCGTCCCGGACGACGTGCTCGACGGGCACACCGAGGTGGCCCGCCTCGCTGACACCCTCGCCCGCCGGCGCGGGGCGCAGGTCATCGCGCTCCGTCGGTTCGACGGCCCGCACCGGGTGGAGCTGGTCCAGGAGCTGCTCGGGTTCGACACCGCCCTCGCCCACCAGGTGGCCGATCGGACCGCGGGCGACCCGCTGTTCGCGTCGCAGCTCGTCGGGGACTGGGTCGAGCGCGGGCGGCTCGAGGCGGGGCCGACCGGGTTCGTGCTCGCCGACGCCGGGGAGCGGGTCCCGGCGACCCTGGCCGAGGTGTGGGCGGCCCGGATCCGCACGCTGGTCGCCGGGCTCGAGCCCCCTGCGCTCGAGCTGCTCGAGCGGGCCGCGATCCTCGGGCGGGACGTCGACGTGCTCGAGTGGCAAGCGGTGTGCGACGATCCCGAGGGGCGTCACGCCAGCGCCGGCCGGGCGTACCTCATTCCGCGGCACGCGCGGCTCCGGCAGGCCCTGATGGACCGGCTCCTCGCGAACCGGCTCGCCGAGCCGACCGATCGCGGGTTCGTGTTCACCCACGGCCTGTTCCGGGACGCGCTGGTCGCGCGGGCGGTCGCCGCCGGCCGGTACCGGATGCACACCACCGCCGCCGCCGCGGTGCTGGTCCACCGGCTGGCCGAGCCGGGGGTCGACGCGGGCGGGGACCCCGAGCGGATCGGGCTGTTGCTCGCGGACGCCGGGCGGACGGTGCCGGCGCTCGACGCGCTGTTCCGGGCCGAGACGTTCCGGCGGCGGACGGCGGGGGTCGCGGCGGCGCTGGACCTGCTGGCGGCGGTCGAGCGGGTCCTCGACACGTCGAAGCTGCCGCGGAAGCACCGGGGGTGGGCCGAGCTCGCCGCCCGCCGGGCCAGCGCGTTCGCCGCGCTCGGGCGGATGGTCGACGCGGAGGCCGCCGCCCGCACCGCCCACCAGCGCGCGGTCGCCGGCGGGTGGGAGGACCTGCAGGCCCTCGCGGCCACCGTCCTCGGCGCGGTCGCCCACGCCCACCGGGACGAGCTCGGAGCCGAGGCGCACTGGCTCGAGGCGGTCGGGCTGCTCGGCGAGGACGGCGACGCCGCCGCGACGGTCCGCGTGTGGCACCGCCTGCGCCGGATCGCGGTCGACCGCGGGGAGCTCGGCCTCGCCCACACGCGCGGCGAGGCGATCCGGACCGCCCTCGCCCGCGCCACCGACGACGCGGCGCGCGCGGTCGGGCTCGGGGCGCTGGCCGAGCACCTGTGGACCGAGCACCGCCTCGACGAGGCCGACGCCGCCGCCACCGAGGCCGCCTCGCTCGCGTCACGCC
>JBEBJW010001561.1:0-1969 GCA_040079715.1 Myxococcota bacterium
ACTGGGGGCTCCACGGGACGCGCCACACGCCCGGCGTGGGGATCGACGAGGTCGAGGACCTGGTCGCGCGCGGGGCCGCGGCGATCGTGCTGTCGCGGGGCCGCGAGGGCCACCTCCAGGTCCCCGCCGCCACCGTCGCCCACCTCCGCGAGCGGGGCGTGGAGGTCGACGTCCTGTGGACGGATCAGGCGATCGACCGGTACAACGAGCGCGCCGCGCGCGGGGAGCGGGTCGCGGCGCTGATCCACTCCACCTGCTGACCCGACCACACCACGACCACCCCCACCACCACGCCGCCCGCGACCGCCGACCCAGCGGACGCGGACCACCGACCACGACCACGCGCAGCGCCGCGTGGCCTGACCGGCAGCAGTTGCCGCGGGTGCCCGGCCCGCCGTCGGGATACCTCGAACCCGTGCACGACCTCGCGGAGACCATCGCGCCCGAACCCGCCGATCCGCCCGGGTCTTCCCCGGACGCTCCGCGGGCGCACAGCAGCGTCGGCCTCGTCGACGGCCTGCTCGTCGGGCGGTACCGGCTCGGGGAGCGGATCGGCCGCGGGGGCTCGGGCGAGGTGTTCGCCGCGCACGACCAGCTCACCGACGACCGCGGCCCCGGCTGGGCCACCTGGCGGACCCGGGTGATCGGGCTGCTCGACGTGGTCGCCCGGATCCACCTCGCCGGGGTCGTCCACCGCGATCTCAAGCCCGCGAACGTCCTGGTCGAGCGGCCCGGCGCGCCGGACGAGCGGGTGGTGCTGGTCGACTTCGGGCTCGCCCAGGGGCGCCTGGTCGAGCCGCCCACCGGCGGGCTCGTCGAGGGCACGCCGCGGTACATGGCGCCCGAGCAGCGCGCCGCCCGCCCGTCCGACGAGCGCACCGACCTGTTCGCCGTCGGGGCGATGGTGTTCGAGCTCGTGACCGGGGCGGCGATCGGGCGGCCCCCGGAGCTCGGGGCGCTGGCGCGGGCGCCGATCCCGCCGGTCGTGGTCGGGCTCGTCGGGTCGATGCTGGCCGAGGACCCGGCGGACCGGCCGCGGTCGGCGCTCGACGTGCTGGCGGCGCTCGACGCGGACCCGCGCGACGGGATCGGGGCTAGGATGCCCCCCGGCCCGTGGACCCGCCGGCAGCTCCGGGGGCTGATCGTCGACCGCGAGCGGAGCTTCCTCCACCTCGCGGAGGACGCGGCGGCGCTGCTGTTCGCCGAGGCCGGCGGCGACGAGCGGGCCACCCGGCGGACCCTCGACCGGTGGATCCGGGCCGGGCTCGCCACCTGGTCGACCGACGGGCGGGTCGCGATCACCCGGTCGGCGATCGAGCAGCTCGCGGCGAGCCGCCCGGAGTCGCCGCAGGCGGAGCTGGTGGCGATGCTCGAGGCGGGCGCCGAGCCGGACGCGGTGAGCGCCGCGGCCCGCCGGATCGGGTCGAAGATGGCCCGGGCGGGCCAGCTCGAGCGGGCGCTGGCGGTGCTCGACGCGGCCGAGCTGTGGGCCCGCGGCACCCCGGCCGAGCGGGGCCTGCTCGAGGACCGGGTCGCGTGGTCGCTCGGGCTCGAGACCCCGGCGGCGGCGGAGCGGGCGCTGTACCGGGTCCAGCGGGCCGAGCTCGACCCGGACACGAGGCGGGCGTGGGGGACGCTGCTCCGCGGCGGCCGGGCGGCCCTCGGCGGGGAGCCGGACCGGGCGCTGGAGATCCTGTCCGGTACCCCCGACGGGCTGGCGGAGGCGCTCGAGGTGTACTGGTACGGGGTGCGGTTCAAGGCCGCCACCCTCCTGGGCCTCGCGGCGCTCGAGCCGGAGGTCGAGTCGCTCGCCGGGTGGGCCGCGGCGACGCCGGTCCGGACCAGCAAGTGGACCGGGTGGCGGGGGTACCTCCGGTACCTCCAGCGCCGGTACGACGAGGCGGCGGCGCTGCTGCTCGAGGCGGCCCGGACCCGCCGGATCCCGCGCGAGCGGGCCCAGATGTGGTAC
>JBEBJW010001562.1:0-1968 GCA_040079715.1 Myxococcota bacterium
TGTATAAGAGACAGCCGCTCGCCGGAGCCCCCGAGGCCAAGATGCGCGGCGCATCCCCCATCGCCGTTTCGGGTACCCGGCGCCGCGCGGCCGATCCGTCTCCGGGACCGGGCGCCAGCGGCATCCATCCTCGCTCGCGCCGCCGACTCGGTCGGGGGACGCGCTACTGCCCGGGGGCGGCCTCTTCGGCCTCCACGCCGCCCTCGGGCAGTAGCGCGTCCCGGCTCGACGGGGCTCCGGGCTCGGTCTCGGCGCCGGGCGCGGGGACGGTCGCCGGCGACACCGCCTTCGACACCTCGGCCCGCCACGCCACCAGCTCCGCCTCGAGCGCCGGGTCGTGGATCAGGTTCTTGAACGTCGGGTCGGTGGTCCGGTCGAAGCAGCCGTCGGCGAACGCGTCGTCGATCCCGGTCGAGCCGAAGTCCTTCTGGCACTGGAGCTTGTCGGTCCAGATCGAGGACCGGTTGGCGGTGAAGTACCAGGTGTCCGAGAACGCGCGGGTCCGGGTGGTGCGGTCGCCCTGGCCCTGGACCTGCGTCGCCCACGACTGCCCGTCGATCCCGTCCGGAGCGGTGACGCCGACCAGCCCGAGCACCGTCGGCATCACGTCGGTGTGGGAGGCGAGGCCGGCGATCAGGCGGTTCGCCGGCACGTTCGGTCCGGCGACGATCCACGGCACCCCGACCGACGTCTCGTACAGCAGCCGCCCGTGCATCGTGCCGTGGTGGGGCGGATCGTCGTTGCCCTCGCCGTGGTCGGACAGCACGACGAACACGGTGTCGGTGTCGATCGTGTGGCCCTGGGACGCGAGATCGTCCATCAGGGTCCGGATCGCGTCGTCGTCCCGGCGGACGCCAGACCGGTACTCGACGTTCGGCTCGTCCGGGTCGAACTGCTCGTCGAACGCGGGGTCGACCAGCAGCGGCACGTGGGCGTCGACGAGATCGAGCTGGAGGTAGAACGGCCGGGCGGCCTCCTCCGGGGTCCGCTTCGACAGGCCGAGCAGCGCCTCGGACACGGCCTTGTCGGCGTCGACCCGCAGGCCCGGCGCGAACCCGCCGAGCTGGGCGTCGCGGTACCGGTCGAACCCCTGCGCGAGGCCGGACGCGGTGTTCAGGTTGAAGTTCGCGGTCACGCCGAGGGTGTACCAGCCGCTCGACCGCAGCGTCTCGGCGAGGGTGGTCACGTCGTCGCGCAGCACCCGCTGCTCGGGGCCGGGACCGGGATCGACCATGTCGACCGACGCCGCGTGCCGCCCGGCGAGGAACGCGACCGCGCTGGTGCGGGAGAACGGGCCGCCGGCGACCAGATCGGTGAACCGGGCGCCCTCGGCCGCGACCTCCTGCAGGTACGGGGTGCGGTCGGCCGGCGCGCCGTACGGCGTCAGCGCGTCGCGCCGGACCGCGGTGATCACCACGAACACCACGTTCTTCGCGCCGGCGGGAGCGGCGGGCCGATCGAGCGGCGGTCCGGTCACCCACAGGTCCTTGTCCGCCACCTTCGCCGCCTTGGCGCCGCCTCCGCCCGCGGCCTTCGCCTTGCCGCCCTTGCCGGTCTTCGCCTTCGACGTGCCGAACGCCGCGAACGGGTCCGTGTTGGTGTTCCGCGGACGGGCGGTCGGGGCGCCGGAGAAGTTCGCGAGGAACAACAGCGCGCCGAACGCGAGCACCGCGCCGAGCACGAGGAACGCCGCGAGGTACGACCGGCGGGCCGGTGCCTGGGGCTGGGGATCGGGGGATGCCATGACGCCTCCGCGAGCCGCGCATATAACCCCGGCTGCGTGTCCGACGACCGTCCCCGATCCCGCCGCGCGATCCGCGCCCTGTACGTCCGCGGGGTCGCGTGGGTCCACGTCCTCGCGCTGTGCTCGCTGCTGGTCCAGGTCGACGTGCTGTTCGGGGCGGGCGGGATCCTGCCGCTCGACCGGTGGCTGGCCGCGATCCGCGCCGACGCCGGCGGGCCGTGGGC
>JBEBJW010001563.1:0-1963 GCA_040079715.1 Myxococcota bacterium
GGCGTGGAAGGACCCGCGGGTGACACGCTCTGCGGGTTCCCTACGCCCGGAGACGGCGTCCTGCTGTTCGCCAACCGGCGGTGGCCGGACGTCGGGGTGGACCCGCCGTGCGTCCGACGTTCGTGCTGACCACCGCGAGCGACTTCATCGGGCTGGAATGGAAGCTGCTGGACCCGACGTACCAGCTCACGAACCGCGAGCACACGTTCATCAACGGCGCCCTGGCGCTGCTGCGGGACGACGCCGACCTCGTGCGGTGGTCTGTGCGGCTGTCGGGTCGGCTGTCGTCGCTGGCGTTCGCGACGGGGATCGCGCCGCCGGACCTGCCGGTGACCTCAGACCGAACGCCGGACCCGTACCCGGTCGGGTACTCGTTCGACGACGTGGACGGCCTGGCCGACGCGGTGGTCGACGCGACGCGTTCGACGGAGCGGCGCTCGAGGCCACCTACGTGTACGTGCTCCATTCGTTCCACGATCCGGTTGTGGGCGACATCCTGGTCGAGCCGCCGTTCGGTCCGGGCGATCACACCTCGGAGTACACCGGGGAGGAGCGGGGACCGATGCGGTCGGCGACGGGTGGTGCCACCGATGTGCTCACCACGGTCGAGAACGGGGGCGTCGGACCGGTGATCCCCCTCCGCCACCCGACGTGGATCGACCGGATCGACCAGATGCACGAGGCGCTCCATCCGAGCGACGGGGCGCTGGCGGACCCGGCGTCGGCCCTGTGCGCGATCACCGAGCTCGCGACGGTGATGATCCATGAGCAGATCCACGTGTATGCGTCCAGAACCGGGCGATTTCATGGCGTCGACATCGACAATCACCCCGCCGATGCGGCGAGCGACTCGTGGAGCTGTTGGGCCATCCAGAAGATGGCGCCCAACACCTTCCGGTGGGCGATTCACCAGCGATACTCGTGCACCTCCGCCGACCGGATTGCCCCCGCAAGGGCGACAACAAGTTCCTAAGCTCCGACTGGATCCACACATGATTGTGTTCACGCTGATCGGTGGCGGGTGCGGACCTCCCGAAGTCGCCGCGGAGTGCCCGATGGGCGGATCCGTGGAATTCACGTGGGAGTCGTTCGACCCTGACCCCATCGGTGCGTGCCTGGTTCGAGTCCCGAACTCGGGCTCCCAATTCGGGTGCGTGGCAAACCTACGGGACGGTGCCGACGGCCAACCGATCGGAGGCACCTGCTCGGCGATCCAGCCCATCGGGGAGGCCTGCACGGCGCTGTTCCCAGACCGACCGGAGCGACCGCGACCCGCGTGGTGTCCACCGTTCGCCGAGTTCCTCGAGGTCTCGGGCTGGTTGGCCGGGGCCACGGACCTGACGCCGCGCCCACCCGGCACGGTGCTCGTCCAGCACTGTGTCGACGCGCAGGGACGGGGCTACGACACGGTGAACTGGGCGCTCGAGCCGCACTGGCTCGACGCGACCCACGACTGGTGGAACGAGCGGACGCTGGTGTTCGAGGACCTCACCGGCTCCATGGTCGCGATTCTAGCCACGAGCTGGGGTCCGTCCTCCGGTGTGGACGAGGCGAAGTACTGCTGCGACCCGACCGGAGCCCTGACGACGGTGTTGGCCTGGGGTCCGGAGGTCGACCTGATCTGTGACGGCCCGGCCACCTGGACTTGGACACCGGAGGATTTTCAATGACACTGCGCGTCGCCCAGGTGGAGCCCACCGGGCGGGTCGTGCGCACAGGTCGGTGCGGGTCGAGCGCTCGGGGCCGGCTCCAGGTGTTGTTCGCGGCGAAGTACGGATGACGGTCCGGCGGCTGGGACCGCGGCTCGCGCGCACGGCGTTCCGGTCGGACCTGGTGCCCCGTCGGGTGTTCGGCGTGGGCGCGTGCGGGTGCGATCCCGGTTCGAACGCCGGGATGGTGGCGGCGGGCTGCGGATGCCAGGGTGAGGATTCGACCGACGCGATGGCGTCGGTGGACTACGGGC
>JBEBJW010001564.1:0-1961 GCA_040079715.1 Myxococcota bacterium
CGGGCCGCCCGCTCGACCGGCGCGGCCGCGACCGGGCCCTCCCCGAGGTACCCGAGGTCGTGGACCGCCCGGAGGATGTCGATCGCCGCGGGCGCTGCCGTCCCGCGCCCCGAGCCGCCGCGCGCCACCGCCACCGCCACCGCGATCCGGCCGGGGGTCGCGGTCCCGCAGGCCAGCGCCTCGGCGGGCTCGGCGATCGCGACGAACCACGCGTGGGTGGGTGCGGTGTGCGTCCCGGCCTCGATCCCGTACGGGACCTCGTCCGCGAGGCCGATCGCGTCGGCGGTGCCGGTCTTGCCGTACACCCGGACCCCCGGGATCGCAGGCAACGTCCGGCCGGTCCCGCGGGTCATCACCTCGGACATCCCGGCGAGCAGCGGGGTCGTCGCGCCCGGGCGGTCCACCAGCCGGACCTCGGCGCACGCCGCGCCGTGGGCGAGATCCGCCGGGCAGGTCCGGTACACGCCGCCGGCGCCGATCGCCGCGACCATCCGCGCCGCCTGGACCGGCGACATCGCCGCCGCGCCCTGGCCGAACGCCGTCGAGGCGAGGGTCCGGCTGCCCGGCGCCCCGGCGTCGAACGCGTCGGACCACCCGACCGCGAGCCCGTCTGCGACGAGATCGGCGAACGGGGCCGGCCCGAGCGCGAGCCCGAGCTGCCCGAAGTACACGTTGCAGCTCACCGCGAGGGCGTCGGTCAGGTCGATCGACCCGTGGATCGGGTCGCGGGCGTGGTCGTGGATCGGCTTGGTCCAGCCGTCGGCGGTGAACGACGGGCCCTGGCGGTCGCGGTCGGCGCAGTCGAACACCGGCGTCGCCCGCCCGTCGCAGGCGGAGGCGGCGCCCGGCGCGGGCTCCCACCCGAGCGCCCCGGTCCGGGCCGCGGCGAGCGCGGTGATCAGCTTCGCGATCGATCCGGCCTGGAGGGTGCCCCGCGGGCCGGTCTTGTCGAGCCACGGGCCGTACGCGCCGGTGAACACCGGGTCCCCGCTCCGGACCGCCGCCCGCCACGCCGGATCCGCCGGGTCGTAGTCCGGGACCTGGACCCGGGCGAGGACCTCGCCGGAGTCGACGTCGATCACCACCGCCGCCGACGCCTTCGCCTTCGCGCCCCAGTGGGCGAGCGTGACGGCCGCGCGCCGCTGGAGCTCGGCGTCGATCGACAGGGTGACCGACCGGGCGTCGACATCGTCGGCGATCGCGGCCAGCGCCTCGTCCGACCCGTGGACCAGCGGGAGCAGCCCCGACCAGTCCGGCGACGGCAACGGCAGCAGCCGCACCTCGACCCCGTCTCCGGCGAGCGCCTCGGCCCGCGCCCGGTCCGCCGGCTGCTCGACCCGGGACCGGACCGCGAACAGCAGCCGCTCGCCGCCGTCCGCGGCCGGGGTGGGGCCCCCCCACGACACCCCCGGCGTGGTCCACACTGCCGGCCCGTCGTCCCGCTCGGGGTACCCGCGGAGGGTCGCGTCGTGGAGCCGCTCGAGCGACCATGCCGGGCGAAGGACCTCGGCGGTGACCGGTCCGGCGAGGGTCCCGAACGCGGCGCCGAGCGGCCAGGTGCGCTCCCCGTGGTCCCCGGTGCCGACCACGACCCGGCCGGCGCGATCTCGGAGCTCGCCCCGCCGGATCCGGGCGGCGACCGCGGCCAGGCGCGGATCGTACCGGACGACGATCGTCCCGTCGGCGAGGGTCGTGACGACGCCCCGCATCGTCGTGCCGGAGGCGCCGGCGACCGCCTCGCCGAACAGCACCCCGACCGCCACCAGCCCGGCGAGGGCCAGCACGCCGCCCGCCCCCACGATCCCGCGCCGGAGCTCGGCCAGGGTGTCCGTCTCGGCCCGGAGCTCGCCGTGTTCGCCGAGCTTCGCGATCAAGCCGACCAGCACCACGAACACCGCGGTGCTGGTCCGCCCGGCCGACAGGAACGGGGCGACGATCCCGGTCAGCGGCAGCATCCCGGT
>JBEBJW010001565.1:0-1959 GCA_040079715.1 Myxococcota bacterium
GCGTACGGCCGGCCGATCCGGTCCGGCAGCACCAGCCGGGCGCCTGCGCGCAGCTCGTACGCCCCGTCGACCGACACGAGCGCGTCCTGCTCGATCCGATCCGCCACGAGCAGCACCGCGACCTCCGGGTTGCCGGCCGACAGCTCGATCACCCGCGCCCGGAGCGACGGGCGGAGCGGGACCCGCGCGTCGAGCAGCGCCGCGAGCTCCCGATCCGGCATCGGCAGCAGCCGGACCCGGTCGACCGGTCCCGAGGCGTCGAGCGGGGCGCCCCGCCACCGGTCCGACAGCGCCCGGTTCGCCGCCCACGCGTTCAGGGACGGGTCGGACGGGTCGGACGGCTCGTCGACGGTCGCGTCGAGGTCGTCGTCGCGCAGGGGGTCCGCGACCTCGACGATCGCCAGCACCGGCGCCGGCACCCCGCCCGCGACCCGCATCAGCAGCACCTCCTCGTCCGATGCGTCGCCGACCGGCTCGATCCGGACGATCAGCGGTCGGAGGGCCGCGATCGTCGTCACGAGGGCGGCCACCGCCCCGACCCGCTCGGCGGTCGACAGCGCCGCGCCCGGATCCGCCGCCAGCGCCGCGAGATCGGTGACCACCGTCCGGGGCAGCGATGGCAACGCCCGCTGGACCCGCGCCAGCGCGTCGTCGGTGCCGAGGCCCTCGAGCCGCAGGTGCCGGCAGACCATCGCCCGCAGCCCGCGCAGGCCGTCGGGACCCGGCCCGCCGTCGAGCACGGTCGCCACCCCGAGCTCGTGCGCCCGCTCGCACAGCCACCGCGCGACCGCGGTCTTGCCCGAGCCGCGCGGGCCCTCGAGCGACACCACGCGCGGCAGCCCGTCGGCCGCCACGGTCCGGAGCGCGGCCCACAGCCGATCGCGCTCGCCCTCCCGCCCGACCAGCGGCGGACGCCGGAGCGCGAACAGCGACAGCGCCTCCTCCGCGAGGTCGGCGTCGAGGTGCCAGGGTGGGGCCCCCCAACGAAGGCTCCGGGTCGCGAGCGGCCGCCAGTCGGTCGGCACCGGGGGCCGATCCGCGTACCGACCGCCCGCCGCGAGGATCGCGGGCAGGGTGGTGGCGCCCGGGCCCGGCAGCCCGTCGATCGACAGCACCACGGTCGAGGTCGACAGCACCTCGTCGCCGTCGTCGTCCTCGGCGATCGACCCGTCGACGTGCTCGGGGAGCTGGGCGAGGTGGGCCGCGGCGTCCGCTGCCCGCTGGTATCGGTCGGACGGCGACTTCTGCAGCAGCCGCTCGAGCCACGGATACAGCTCCGGCGGCACCGGCATCCGCGCCCGGACCACCGGCGGCGGGACCGACAGGTGCGACGTCCGCTGGGCCTCGAGCGTGTCGCCGTCGAACAGCGGGGCGCCGCGCAGCAGGTGGACCGCGAGGCACCCGAGGGCGTACAGGTCGGTCCACGGGCCGTAGTCCCGCGCGTCCCCGCGGAACTGCTCGGGCGCCATGTAGTGCGGGGTCCCCGCCAGCTCGCGCCGCCCGGTCCGGTGCACGAGGCGAGCGAGCCCGAAGTCGGTCAGCAGCACCGCCCGCCGGCCGTCCGCCTGGGTCCGCAGCAGCACGTTCGCCGGCTTGAGGTCGAGGTGGACCACCCCGCGGGCGTGGGCGTGCGCCAGCGCGTCGAGCAGCGACACCAGCACCGCCCGACACTGGCTCCACAGCAGCGTCCCGCACAGCGGCTCGAGCGTGCCGCCGTCCGCCAGCTCCATCGCGAACCACGGGCTGTCCGCCCGCACCGCCCCGCGCGCGACCCGCTCGGCGTCCGGGCCGAGGGTCCCGGACCCCACCACCCGGACCACGTTCGGGTGATCCAGCGCCGCGACCGCCCGGATCTCCTCGGCGATCAGCGCGCGGAACCGAGGGTCGGCGGTCTGCTCGGCCGCCAGCACCTTCACCGCGACCGGCCACCGCCGATCGTGGTGCCGACCGCGCCAGACC